>CAIMNT010000214.1 GCA_903842855.1 uncultured Actinomycetes bacterium | reverse complement strand
TGCTATATCGCGAGGTCTCAAATAGTAAAACTCAACTTCGTTTTCAGGATCGATGAGGGTCAGATCGCGCGCATCAGTGCGTTGCCGATAGCCCGCCTCTTTAAGCGCCGCGATAGCGGAGTCAGAGAGACTTCCTTTGTTTGGGATAGCTACTTTAAGCATGCAAAACTCCTCGCGATATTCCGGACCTGATTAAAGAACTTTATAAACATCTTCCGGAGTAATACCCCGAGCCAGCATTAGAACTTGGAGACGGTAGAGAAGTTGTGAGATTTCAAGGGCCAGAGCAGAGTCACTCTCGTGTTCTGCAGCAAGCCAGACCTCGCCGGCCTCCTCAATGATCTTCTTACCCATTGCATGGATGCCAGAATCTAAAGCGGCCACCGTGGATGAACCGGCGGGGCGAGAGTTCGCCTTTTCGCTCAGTTCTATCCACAGTTCATCGAATGACTTCATGTCATCATTCTAATTGGAGTGCCGCTTCTCAAGTGCCAGATTATGCCGCGACCGCTACCTTCTCACGCTTGGCTGTCAGCAACCACGTTACAAAGCCCCAGATAACGAAGGCGCCATAGAAGATATACATGAAGGCGGTTGGATAGTAATGACCGCGAATATCCAATGGAACACCCACGGCATCCACGGCTACCCAGACCAGCCAGAATTCGACAAATCCGCGAGCCAGCCCATATGTAGCTAGCGCGGTGCCAGTAAAGATCCACGAGTCGGCAGCAATGTTCCAAGAGCCTCCGATTGCGGTGATGATGAAGAAGGTTGCGAAATAGAAGGCAACGGTTGCTGGAACCAAAACTAACTTCTCGCTGGTGGTAGTCCATCGAATCGCGACTGGAGGTTTTCCATCATAAGAAGGTTTTCTGCGGTTTTGACTCCATGTCCACCATCCGTAGAGGCTGACTGCGATCAAGAGAAGTTGGCGACCTGCCTGCCCCAGCATGATTCGACTGGTTTGATGTGGATCCCAAATGCTTCCGATGAAGAGCGTGAAGAGTAGGACATTTCCAATAATTCCAATTGGCCACGCCCACATCTTTCGTCTCATTCCGAGCAGGGCACTTCCCAATCCAAAAATGTTTCCGATGATCTCTTTCCAATAGATTGCTTGCGTGTACTTATTACCAAAATGCACCTGAGCATTAAATAACCAGTGAATGAATGACATTTGTTGTTCCCCCTTTTTTCTTTAGTTTCAGCGCATACTCCGGGGTAGCCACATGAAGGCGCGATTCAAGAGTAATTCAATTGAACATTGATCCAATTGAAAATGAATCTAACCTCTACGTGTCCCTCTCATCCGGACTTTCACCGTCGGTTCTGGAATTTCACCAAATCCACCGATAACTGGATGCCATCGGGTCGCGGACTTTAACCGCCGGTTCGGAATTACACCGACCCCGGAACAACGTGGGCTAATTGTCTCACAGGGAGTACAAAATTCCACTCTAACGGTTAGATGGTGGCTGCAACCCTGAGTGCGGCAATCATCTCTGCGGGGCTCTTGGCCTTGTAGATCGCGCTTCCCGCCACAAAGGTATCTGCTCCAGCCTGAGATGCCAGAGCTATCGTCTCAAGTGATATTCCTCCATCCACCTGAAGCCACGGCACAGAGCCACCCAGCTCTAGGAGAGCTCTCCGAGCCTCTGAAATCTTTGGCAGTTGATCGGCCATGAAGCTCTGCCCGCCGAATCCAGGTTCCACGGTCATGATGAGAAGCATGTCGATATGTTCAAGCAGATCGGCAACTCTCTCAAAAGTTGTCTTGGGTTTGATTGCCACTCCAACGCGAACTCCGCTCGCCTTCAATTGCAGAATTGTTGCGCGAGGGTTTTGGCTCGCCTCAAAGTGAAAGGTAACACTGGCACTTCCTGCTTGCGCATATTTAATTGCAGAGGTATCTGGATCTGCGATCATGAGATGTGAGTCCACGGGTATATCTGAATCAGCGATGATTTCCGCGCACTCTTCCAAAGTGAAGGTTTTGTTCGGCACAAAGATATTGTCCATCACATCGAGATGTAATAGATCAGCGGTTGCAACTCGGTGAATCTCATTATGGAGTTGCGAGTGATCGGCATTGAGAATGCTAGGACAGATCCGAATCGCCATGTAGATACTCTACCGAAAGGGACTTAACGAGTTAGGAAGGCCATAAACATCGAGTCGGAATCATCTGTATCAGTCCACAACTGCAAGGCTCCCTGCTCTGTAATAACACGGTGGGGCACGCCTGCTGGAAGGAAATCTTCAACACCCAACAGATGCAAATCGGGGTTACGGTGCAGCACTTCTAAAATCTGTGCCTTAGTCTCAAGTAGATGGGGCGAACAGGTGACATAGGCCAACACTCCCCCGGGTCTCAATAACTGCAATCCTGCAGTAAGTAGCTCCTTTTGCGTGTGCACTAACTCTTTAAGGTCTTGAGGAGTTCTTCTCCATCGCGCTTCGGGTCTGCGTCGCAACGCACCCAATCCGGTGCATGGCGCATCAATAATGATTCGGTCATAGGTAATACCTAGGCTGGGTAGATCTTGACCCGGATAACTAATTACGTGTTCGTGGGGAATCACCTGTGCAACAAGTTTGGCGCGATGTTCGCTTGGCTCATTAGCGGTGAACTGATCACCTGGGCGAGTTTGTAACAACTCCGAAAAAATTGCAGAAGCTTTGCCTCCCGGACCAGCACACATATCTAGCCAAGTGAGCGGCACGATCGAATCTTTTGCAGTGTTTAGGAAGATCTTCGAGACCAGTTGAGATCCTCGATCTTGTACACCTGCTCGGCGCTCGCGGACTGCCTTGTATAGTCCTGGCATCTTGGCTGAAAGCACACCGCGCTCAGTCCAATCAAGAACCTCTCCGCCCTCTTCCATTAATTCCTCTTTTGTACTTCTTCCAGACCAAGCAATCAGATGTGGTTTGACCGGGCGGTTATTAGCTGCAAGTAGATCTTCTACCCTTTGCCAGTCACGCAGTTGGTCGTAGAAAGCTGCGACCTCCCACTCGGGGTGCGAGTAGATAGATGCGAGCCTCTTCTTTTCATCTGAAATAGAAGCTAAATCTGATTCGAAGGTGCTATCCGAAGTTGCCTTCCGCAGTATGGCGTTCACGAAGCTTGCTCTCGACTCACCAATGGTTGCTCGCGCTACTTCCACAGTTTCACTCACCGCAGCATGATCTGGAACCCGCATCTCTTTGACTTGATGAATCCCCATACGCAAGATGTCGATAATTCCTGGATCTACTTCTTCAAAGGGTCTATCAATATGTCTCTTGATGAGAGCGTCATGTTTACCTTGCATTCGCAACGTTCCGTATCCAAGTTCAGTAGCAAATGCCCTATCTCGCTCCGCAAGAGTCGACTGCGCCAAAAGTTCAGGAAGTCGCAAGTTTGCGTATGCCCCTTGACGATTTACTTGAGTGAGCAATTGGAAGACGAGCAATCGTGCCGGTTCCGCCATGGGTTTCTTCCCGACGTTGGCCACTACTCGAAGCTCTCTCCTGGATTCAGACGAGCACCTCTTGCGAAGTCGGCTCCCGACATCCTCTTCTTTCCCGCGGGGGTCAATTCAGATATTTCTAGGACGCTATCGGCACATCGAACCAAGAGTGAGGAATCTACTAAAGCGATCTCACCCGGTTTCTTAAGGGAATTAGGAAGGAGTGATTCGTGAAGTTTATGAATGGCAACTCGTTCTGTACGGAAAGTTGACCAGGTACCAGGGCGTTCATCTAAGGCCCGAACCTGACGGAGTATTGCATCCGCTCCCGTCGACCAATCAATTTTAGCCATCTCCTTCGAGATCTTTGGCGCAAGAGTTACACCGGCTGCAGGTTGTGGTCTGGGCTTAACTCCCTTTCGAATATCGGCCACAACATCCATGATTCGGGCTGCGGCCACCTGACTCATCCGATCTAGGAGATCAGTGGATGTGTCATTCTGACCAATTTCGACTTCCTCTTGAAGATAGATGGGACCGGTATCCATCCCTTTATCTAGCTTGAAGATTGAGATCCCAGTGACGGCATCTCCTTCAAGCAGTGCCCATTGGACCGGGGCTGCCCCACGCCATCTAGGTAAAAGGGAGAAATGCACGTTAAGCCAACCAAAACGCGGTCCATGCAGAACTTCAACGGGTATCAATCGACCATAGGAGGCGGTGATGATCAGTTGGGGTTGTACCGCTAGGAGATGTTGGTTCAAGGTTGGAGTGTCATACGGTTTGGCGACGATAAAACCCTGATCCTCACTCCATTTCGCCAAAGGGGTAGGAGTTTCAATCTGCCCTCGTCCAGATTTTCTATCCGGGGTGGAGATAACAGATGCCAGAGTGTGCTCCGAGGCTAAGATCGCCTCAACGATAGGGACCGCTATTAGGGAAGATGACGCTACAGATATTTGCAAGAGAACCTATATTCCTAAGCCGCGGGTGGCATGCGGAGAGACCTTGATCACGGGTTCGCGACCATGGGCTACGGCAGAGCCAAACCATTCGCTCTCCCTGATCTCCTTCATGGCAAGTTTGCGAGATTCTCCTGGCATGCGATCAATAAAGAGGATCCCATCCAAGTGATCCGTTTCATGTTGAATCGCCCGAGCTAAGTACTCAGAGCCTTCGACAGTAACTGGCTCCCCGTGCATATTCATGCCGCGAGCCACTACGCGCAGAGCCCTGGGGGTATCAAAATAGATGTCAGGAAAGGAGAGACATCCTTCTTGTCCATCTTGCATCTCTTCACTTAGCGAGAGCGATGGATTGATTAAATGACCAATCTCATCATCTACATCCCAGACAAAGACGCGAAGCGGAACGCCGATTTGCGGTGCTGCTAGACCCGCCCCAGGGGCATCTTTCATCGTATCGGTTAGGTCTTTGACTAGCTTGCGCAGCTCTTTATCGAAAACTGCAACAGGGGATGCGGGAGTCGTCAGAACAGGGTCGCCAAAGAGACGAATGGGCTGGATAGACATACGAAGAGTCTACTAGGGGCTAACTCAATTCAAAGAATAGGGATTAATCTGATAGGTCAAAAGTGGCTCTTTACGCATACTTTGCACCCTGTTGATCTGTGACAACAGTTCTACGAGTCTTGCTCGATCTATCATCGGTGCCTTGACTAGCAGGGTTTTCTTCTTATTTCGTAAAAAAGGCCCGGTCATTTGAACGCTAGGTAAGTCGCTCAAAACATTGATGAGTGATTCGATCCCCTCCCCATGGATCAAGATGGCGAGAAAATGGGGAGGCAATGAGACGGAGTCGCGCTCCTCAATCTCGCGCTCTGCCGCTATGAGCGAATTTCCACGCAAGATGCTCTGTAGGAATGGATCGCTCGGCAAGAGCGAGAAGTAGACGGCCCCGCCAGGTTTAAGAGAGGTGAGATTTCGCGCTAGATGAAGGCGTAACTCTTCTTTAGCTCGCAGGGTTGTGCGCAAAAGTTGAACTTCTAAATCAAGAAATACTTGAGCGGCATAAATCCCACGTGGTTCAACGCCAGGAGTGCTTAGGACCAGATTTCTACCCATCGGAAGTTCTGGAACTGGGTTAAGACCACTTGATGTGATCACCGGATAACGAGGAAATGCTCGACCAAATTCTTCGGCGTGACGATTCACTCCACTTCGAACGATTCGAGGCTTATTTTCTTGGCACCAAGCGCACTTCCATTCAATAAATTCTGATGTGCATGTTGCGCATCGTGGATTGATTCCGCGGCTAGGAATGAAGAGTTTGGCGCCGCAGGTGCACAAAGCGATGTTGCGACATTTTTGGCAAGAAAATGAGGTTACATATCCCGACCCAAGGACGCTGATGAGTACCGAGCCTTCAGCAAGACCCGATCGTATGATGGAGTGATACTCGCGCTCTCCTGAAGATTTCTCAGATGTATAGGCAGGTGACGTTGGTTTCGGGAAGCGATAAAGGCGTAATTCGCCTCGCTCCACGCGATCCGCCAACTCTGCACTTAGGCTAGAACTCACATAAAGAACTGAACCGTCCGATTCACGTAACTGAACTAATTCTCGAGTGTTCCAGGTCGGCGCTTTGCGTTCGTAGTGAGACTCATCGCCGTCATCAACTAGAACGATGGAGCCACCATCTACAAGTGGAAGCAAGGCGGAACTCCGTGTACCCAAAATGAAACCGTATGATCTAGAGCGACTTCGTAAATATTTGCGATAGCGCTCACTCTTCGGATCGCTCGATCGCACGCTCACGACATCTTCTCCAAGAGCTGTGAGGTAGCGTTCGAAGAGGTTGAGTTCTCTTTCGTTGGGCAAGAGAAACAAGACCGGTCCGAATCTCCCCCGCTCCAACCCGATCTGTGACGCGATCTGCCAATAGGGAGTGGAGATAGGAAGCTCAATGGCACAGTTCAAGTGCGCAGTACTCGATAAAATCTCCTGTAATGACTCAGGTAGGTTAGCTGTACTCCGCGGCTTAGTATCTTGATTCGGATTTTCAAGGGGTTGCCTCTCCCCTTGTTTTGAGAACGGCGGGACAGTACTTCGAATGAAATCCCATTCTGAAGCACCGTACAGTCTGCTGGCGGACGAAATTAATGAAATCTGTTGCTCGAGAATGTAAGGCTCTTGGGAGAGGATCTTCCTGATCTGTTTAAGTTTTCCAGCGTTTTCGCTCTCGGTAGAACGGGAAAGAATTATGCCTTGGGTGAGCGAGTGTCCAAACTCAATCTCAACTAAGGCACCAATTTGAGTTGCGCTACTGAAATCTTGCGGCACGGTGTATTCATATATCTTGTCAAGATGCGGAATCTGGTGATCTACGAGCACGCGAACGAAAGGTTCTTCACTTGCCAAGGGACGAGTGATCTGCGCGCTCTGCGCTTTGAGCTTGAGTGGCTTTAACTCAGCCACGGCGAACTAGCCTTGAACAGCCTTCTGTAGGAGCGCACTTCGATCACTCTTCTCCCATGAGAATTGCGGAAGTTCGCGCCCAAAATGGCCGTAACTTGCAGTCTTTTGATATATCGGACGCAAGAGATCCAGATCGCGAATGATGGCTGCAGGACGTAGGTCAAACACTTGTTCAATCGCTGACTCAATCTGAATAACTGGAACTTTCTCTGTTCCGAAGCATTCAACAAAGAGACCAACGGGCTGAGCCTTTCCAATTGCATAGGCAACTTGTACTTCACAGCGTGAAGCTAACCCGGCAGCGACGACATTCTTCGCAACCCAGCGCATCGCATAGGCGGCAGATCGATCGACCTTTGAAGGATCCTTTCCGGAGAAAGCTCCCCCGCCATGACGTGCCATTCCGCCATAAGTATCAACGATGATTTTGCGACCAGTGAGCCCTGCATCCCCCATGGGACCACCCGTCACAAAACGACCAGTTGGGTTGATGAGAATGCGCACGTTGGAGTGATCAAGTTCTAACTCTGATAGGACTGGAGCTATCACCAACCTCTCAAGGTCTGGTGATAGCTGTGTAGTGAGATCAACATGTGCAGCATGCTGCGAGGAGATAACGATCGTATTGAGCGCAACTGCCCGATTCCCGTCGTACTCAATGGTGACTTGAGTCTTTCCATCTGGACGGAGGTAATCAAGCTCTCCTGTTTTGCGAACGTGGGCAAGTTGTTGAGAGAGCTGATGAGCTAGCGAGATAGGCAGAGGCATGAGCTCGGCGGTATCTTGGCAGGCATAACCGAACATCAGCCCTTGGTCGCCCGCTCCTTGTAAATCCAAAGGATCTTGGGAGGAAGAGACGCGATTTTCAAAGGCGGAATTCACGCCTTGCGCGATATCACTAGATTGCTGCCCGATCGAGAGTGATACGCCACAGGAATTTCCATCAAAGCCTTTATCCGATGAGTCGTAACCAATTTCAAGTACAGTATCCCGCACGATGCTCATCACATCTGCGTAACCCTTTGTGGTTACCTCTCCAGCAACATGAACTTGACCAGTGGTTATTAAGGTTTCAACCGCTACACGGCTCTTGATATCTTGGCTCAGGAGTGAATCAAGAATGGCATCGGAAATTTGATCTGCAATCTTGTCGGGATGGCCCTCTGTTACGGACTCAGATGTGAAAAGGCGCTTAGTCATTGGGCTAACCTAACTTATTCTTGGCCAAATCTAGAAGTTTGTTCGCCAGTGTCATTTTAGATGCACGCGGAAAAGGTTGTTTAGATCCATCACTGCCTAGGATCACACCTTGGGTTTCCTCCGAACCAAATATCTGACCACCAGATACATCATTATAGTAAATATAATCAAGACCCTTAACTTGCAACTTACTCGCAGCGGCATGCAAGCCACCGGATTCGGCGGTGTTTGTCTGGGCGGCGAAACCAATCATGACCTGCTTGACCTTACGGGTCGATAGCAGCTGTGTAATATCCGGGTTTCGAGTCAGAGCAATCTCAGAAAGCTCATCCTTGGAAATCTTTACGTCACTTACGTGGGCAGGACGCACATCTGCGATAGCTGCAGCCATAATCAAAATATCCGTGCTATCAAATTCGCTTTCTAAAGCACTCTGCATCTCGATGGCGCTGCGAACGTGGATTGTCTTTATCCCTTCGATGTCAGGGAGGGAGGCGTTGGCGGAGACCAAAGTGACTTCGCCCCCTCTTGTTGCGGCGGCATACGCCAGGGCATACCCCTGTTTGCCCGAGGAGTGATTTCCAATGTAGCGCACTGGATCTATGTCTTCTCTCGTCCCACCTGCTGAGATGAGAATCCTTCTCCCCTTGAGGTCAGCGCGGTGATCGAGCATCGCGCTGAGTGAATTAATGATCGTGGGACTCTCTGGATAACGACCTACTCCGCTGTCCCCACTGGTCAGTTTTCCGACCTCGGGCTCCATCACAATGAAACCGCGTTCTTTAAGGCGGCGAACGTTCTCCTGTGTAGCCGCACTCAACCACATCTCGGTGTGCATGGCGGGAACAAAGAGAACTGGGGCAGGGCTAGCGAGAAGTACATTAGTCAAAAGATCGTCAGCGATACCGGCGGCGCATTTGGCGAGAAGATCTGCGGTAGCTGGTGCGATTACGATCGCATCGGCGCGCTTAGCAAGTGAGATGTGAGGAACTTGGTGCACGTTATTCCAAATATCGACTGGGACGGGACGAGCTGACAGGGCCTCCCATGTGGCGATTCCAACAAAGTTGAGACTAGCTCGTGTCGGAACAACCGTTACTAGGTAGCCCTCATCGCGTAGTCGACGCAAGAGATCGCATGATTTGTATGCCGAGATACCCCCAGTTACGCCGAGCAGAATCTCGCGTCCTGGTGGGTACATGAAAGGGCTAAATTAAGCTGAGACTTCTGAGATAGGAGCTTCCGCAACGGGCTCTAAGTTTTCAATGGTCAAAAGACCTTGGTTGATCTCACGAAGCGCGATTGAAAGTGGCTTCTCGTGCACGTATGTCTCTACTAGGGGTCCTACGTATTCAAGGAGACCCTCTCCGAGTTGAGAATAGTAAGCGTTGATCTGACGCGCGCGCTTGGCTGCGTATAGAACCAAGCTGTACTTGGATCCAGCCGCCTCTAAAAGCTCATCGATTGAAGGGTGAGTGATTCCATCAGTAAGTTCAGCAGACATGTATGTCCCCTCTATTCGTCAGTTAAGCAGTCGCCAAGGATACCAGTTCAGCTATCAACCCTTCGACACTCTCATTTACAAGGATGGCGTCAAATTCGCCAGATGCAGCCATCTCTTCCTCTGCTAAGGCTAGCCTGGCTGCCCGCCTCTCTGGAGAATCAGTACCCCTGCCGGTCAGCCTTCTGACTAACTCATCCCATGATGGAGGGGCAATAAATACCAAGGTCGCTCCAGGCTCTTGAACCCTGACCTGCCTAGCACCTGCAATCTCGATCTCCAATATGACGTGTTTTCCTAGGCGGCGCCACTCTTCAACGGGAGTTCGAGGTGTCCCATACAAATTTCCTGCAAACTCTGCCCACTCCAAGAACTCCCCTTTTTCGATGAGCTCCATAAATTTCGCGTGTGTGTGGAAGAAGTAATCGACGCCATCTCGCTCTCCCACACGGGGTTCGCGAGTTGTGGCAGAGACGCTAATCCAAAATCTAGGATCACCACGCAGGGCTGAGGTTATGGTGCTCTTGCCCACTCCTCCTGGCCCTGAAATCACGATGAGGTTCCCTCGGGTCGGCTCTCCCTTAGACACAGCGAGCTCCTTTCCCAGTGCTTTGACCTGCAGTTGCCCTAAACCGCCAATTCTGCGCGTGAGGGAAATATTACGGCGTTCCATAATTAAAGTTGCCCGAGATTTCCCGACGCCAGGCAGGGCCGATAGGAGATCTATCACTTTCATCCGCCTAATAGATTCACGAGGGTCGCTGATCGCTTCAAAGATCGATATCTCCCCTAAAGCAATAGAACGTTTAACGCCGGCGCGATCTTGCCTGGAGGATTTCGCTTTCTCTAACGCCGCACGACGCTCCTCGAGTGAGAGACGAGGAGGAGGAACTTTGCTCAATTGAGGGATTCTCGCATCTCTAGTGCTCGCTCCCGCATAGCTTGGGGAGATTTTTGGAAGTACGAAGTGATGGGACGACCCATGACCAAAAAGTCAGCACCTGCCGAAATCGCATCTCGCGGAGTCATTACCCGACTCTGATCTCCCACATCGGAGCCTGCAGGGCGCACGCCAGGAGTAATGAGTTCAACACTTTGACCCACCGCTTGCCGAATCGCTTCGACTTCTAAAGGTGAGCAGACAATTGCACGGGCACCTGCATCCACTGAATTCTTTGCTAAAGCAAGTGCATAATCAATCGGAGTGAGTGAGACTCCCATCTTGACCAATTCCTCTTGATCAATTGAGGTGAGAACGGTAACCGCAGTTATGGCGATCTGTGGCCCTTGCTCCACAGCCGCTCGCACCATATTTGCGCCACCCGACGCATGTACCGTTAAAAAACGCGGCGATAAACCAACAACCGAGGCGACAGCGCCAGCAACTGTGTTAGGAATATCGTGCAATTTTAAATCCAAAAATAGCTCAAAATCTGAGCTCTTTCGCAAAAGCTGCAATCCAGCAGCTCCATGTTTGAGAAAGAACTCCAAACCCACCTTATAGACATCAACCGAGTCGCGAGTAAGTTCAATCCAGGAGAGGGCAGTTTCTACCTCATCGGTGTCGAGCGCCAAAATAATGGGTGAGAGAGACTTCATTTTACGACTCCACTCTATGTGCATATCCAACGGCATCGGAGAAAGATGAAAATCCACGTTCGGTGCAGATCTCTTCCAACTCATCGCGCACCTTGATAACGGCAGAGGGGTTGCCAAAGGTTGCGGTCCCAACCGAGATAGCTCGTGCACCGGCTAGCACTAGTTCAAAGGCATCACGCCCCGATGTAACTCCGCCCATCCCCACAATAGGGATCTGCGGAAGCGCGGCATGAACTTGATAAATAGCGCGCACTGCTATTGGTCGTATGGCTGGTCCAGATAAACCACCAGTCTTCTGAGAGAGCCTTGGTGACATTGAATTAGTGTCAATCACCATTCCCAAAAGAGTATTTATGAGAGCAAGCCCATCTGCACCGGCCCCAACAACGCTTTGCGCAATCTCCGTTATATCAGTGACATCCGGAGAGAGTTTAGCGATGATTGGAAGTTCCCCTCCAATATTTCTACGAACAGCGGTGATTGCTTCAGCCGCCGTCACGGGATTACAGGCGAATACCTGACCACGATTTTCAACATTTGGACAGGAGATATTTACTTCGAGAGCGCTAATACCTGAAACGCTTCGTAATCTGCGTGCGAGAACTGCGTAGTCATCAACGCTCTCCCCCGCAATGCTGATGATGATTCGTGCGCCTTGTTCTCGTAGCCAAGGAATATCTTTTTCGAGAAAGAGGTCAATCCCTGGACCTTGAAGTCCTATGGAGTTGAGCATTCCACTTGGTGTTTCAGCCATGCGAGGAGTAGCGCGACCGCTGCGAGGCTTAATCATGATTGATTTGGTTACCACAGCACCAAGCGATGTCAGTGGAAAAAATTGCGAGAGTTCTTTACCAGAACCTGCACAACCTGATGCGGTAAAGATCGGGTTTGGGAAGAAAGCCCCGGCGAGTGAGGTAGAAAAATTAAGGCTCATTTTCCCCACACTCCATCTGGGACCTCGCGTGATCGCGTCCAGAGAACCTTATTTCCATCCATGACAGGTCCATCAATACATGAGCGAACCATCCTAATTAGGCCATCTTCGCTCTCTACTGGTAACACACACGTCATGCAGACACCAATACCACAGGCCATTGACTCCTCGACGGAGCATTGATGAACCACACCAAATTCCTTTGCAATGATTGTAATTGCCTCGAGCATCGCCATAGGACCGCAGGAGTAAATAACATCTATCTCATGTTCTTTAATTAAATCAGGCAAGACATCACTTACGCGACCTGTTGTTCCGGCGCTGCCATCATCGGTGGTGATGGTCAAAGAATTGACCGATCTCTTTCCCTCGAGTGGTGCGTAAATCTTCCCAGCGGTGCTCGCCCCTAAAACCATATCCACCCGACAGCCACGTTGTTTCAGCGTTTCTGCAAGAGCAAAGAGTGGAGCGGAGCCGTAACCGCCGCCAATGAGTAGAGCGTTGACGGGCTCTGTAGGGATTCCAAAAGAAGTTCCTAGTGGCGCAATGAGGTCGACACGGTCGCCTGGCTGCGCACCCGCTAACCATTTACTTCCGCTTCCCATAGGAGCAACAACCAACTCAAGCAAACCCATTCCATCGCTGCGCATCGTTGCTCTATAGATAGCAAATGCCCGACGCAAAATCATTGCAGACGTTGGACCTCCGACGGATATGGCGACGAAATTTCCTGGTTTGCAATGGGCGGCCAACCCATCAACAGCAAAGACCATATGATTATAAGAACCCACGCGTTTATTAGAGAGCACCTCCGCCAGGACCTGAGAAGCTTTAGGGTTCATTAGCGTCCCACCAACTTCTGCCACTTTTGCAGCGAGAGAACTGAAGCATCGCGATTACTTAAATCAGCGATTCCCGCCACAGCCGCTTTAAATCCAGCTATGGTCGTGATGATAGGAATACCGCGTTGAACAGATGCAGTTCTGATTAGCCAACCATCGTGTCGCGTTCCTCGTCCTAATGGAGTGTTGATCACGAGGTTGACCTGTCCTGTGTTGATAATGTCAACGGCAGATAGATCTGAACCTGGCTCCGAATTCTTTCGAACTACTGTTGAAGCCACCCCGTGAGATGCGAGCAAAGTGTGCGTCCCGATTGTGGTGAAGAGAGTGAAACCTAACTTCGTGAGTTCCCGCGCCGGTGCAACGCTCGCAGCTTTATCTCTCTCCGATAAAGAGAGGAATACGCTCCCACTCTTAGGCAGGGCCCCAAAGGAGGCTGTTTGACTTTTGGCATATGCCTCTCCAAAAGTTTCTGCAATTCCCATTACTTCACCGGTAGATCGCATCTCGGGGCCTAGCACTGAGTCGACTCCCGTGCCATCTACTCTGCGGAAGCGATTCCAAGGTAGTACCGCCTCCTTTACACAGATTCCGAATGGAACCCCATCCCCCTGGAGAGGAAGAAGCCCAGAATCTCTAAGGTCGCGAATCGATCTGCCGATAGAGATCAACGCCGCAGCCTTCGCCAATGGAATTCCAGTGGCCTTGGAGACGAACGGGACGGTTCGCGATGCGCGAGGGTTTGCTTCAAGGACGTAGAGAACTCCATCTGCTCTAGAGATAGCGAACTGAATATTTATAAGACCTCGAACATCAACGCCACGCGCTATCTTCTCGGTTGCAGCTCTTATCGCTATCAGCTGTTTATCTGTCAGCGAGATGCTTGGTAATACACACGCCGAATCTCCAGAGTGGATCCCTGCCTCTTCGATGTGCTCCATGATGCCAGCCATATAAAGCTCATCGCCGTCGAAAAGAGCGTCGACATCAATTTCAATAGCATCATCCAAGAAGCGGTCGATCAGGACCGGTTGATTTGGAGTAATTTCTGTTGCCTTCTCTATGAAGCCTTTCAGGGATTCATCGTCGTAAACGATCTCCATGCCTCGACCACCTAGAACAAAGGATGGTCGAACCAGAACCGGGTATGAGATCTCTGCAGCAACCGCCACCGCCTCTTCATACGAGCGGGCAAGGCCAAATTGTGGAGCATTGAGCTCATTCTCTTGCAGAATTCTTCCAAACTCTCCTCTGTCTTCCGCCATATCAATGGCGTGAGGGCTCGTTCCTAGGATAGTCACTCCTGCTTCAAGTAAACCACGCGCTAGGCCCAGAGGAGTCTGTCCTCCAAGTTGAGCGATAACACCTAATACAGGACCTGCAGCGGTCTCAGCGGCAATAACTTCAAGTACATCTTCTAGAGTTAGAGGTTCGAAGTAAAGTCGATCCGAAGTATCGTAATCGGTAGAAACAGTCTCAGGGTTGCAGTTAATCATGATGGTTTCATATCCCGCCTCACGTAAGGCAAAGGCGGCATGCACACATGAATAGTCGAACTCAAGACCTTGACCGATCCGATTAGGCCCGCTTCCAAGGATGATTACCGCCGGCTTGCTACGCGGCAAGACTTCGGATTCAAGATCATACGATGAGTAGTAGTACGGAGTCCTTGATTCGAATTCCGCGGCACATGTATCCACCATCTTGTAGACAGGACGAATGTGAGCACTAATTCGCTCATTTCTAATGGAAAAGCTAGTCACATTGCGAAGCTCGGCAATTTGCGCATCTGAGAAGCCATTTACCTTCGCCTTCTTTAGCAATGCGAGATCAAGTTGTGGAGTACTTGAAATTTCATCAGCTAAGAGATTGATGGCTTGAATTTGAGCCAGAAACCATGGATCTATCTTGCTGATCTCATGAACTTCCTCAATGGTTGCACCCAGCCACAGAGCCCGCTGCACCTGCTGTAATCGCCACTCAGTTGGAATTCCAATTTTGGAGAGCAGAGAAATTAGCTCATCACCCTTCCTTTGCCACGAGAAGACGCTTCCCTTCTTCTCTAATGACCGAAGCGCCTTTTGAAGTGCTTCGGCGAAGGAGCGTCCCATAGCCATAGCTTCACCAACTGATTTCATGGTGGTAGTAAGTCTGGGATCGGCCTCGGCAAATTTTTCAAATGCGAATCTAGGGACTTTGACCACAATGTAATCTAGAGTCGGTTCAAAGGATGCTGGCGTACTCTTTGTAACATCATTTTCAATTTCATCAAGGGTATAACCGACCGCTAACTTGGTTGCAATTTTGGCAATTGGAAATCCAGTTGCTTTGGAAGCGAGTGCCGACGAACGGGAAACTCGTGGATTCATCTCAATGACAATAATGCGACCATTAATAGGATTTACCGCAAATTGAATGTTGCAACCGCCAGTTTCAACTCCAACCTCGCGAATAATCTCAATGGAGAGATCGCGAAGCTTCTGATATTCAACGTCGGTCAAGGTAAGTGCCGGCGCAACAGTGATCGAGTCGCCAGTATGAACTCCCATGGGGTCCACATTCTCGATACTGCAGACGATCACAACATTGTCTTTATGATCACGCATCACCTCGAGCTCAAACTCTTTCCAACCCAAAATTGACTCTTCCAAAAGCACTTCGTGGGTAGGACTGTGTCGAAGCCCGGCCCCTGCTATCAGTGCCAGTTCCTCTTGGCTAAAAGCGATACCCGAACCGAGTCCACCCATCGTGAAAGAGGGACGAACGACGACCGGATAATTGAGTTCAACAGCCGCCGCCAGGCACTCATCCATGGAGTGGCAGATTCTGGATTTAGCCGACTCGCCCCCTACTTTTGCGACGATCGTTTTAAAGATTTCGCGATCTTCTCCGCGCTTGATGGCATCTACGTTGGCGCCGATCAACCGAACCCCGTATTTCTCGAATGATCCCCGTTCATGCAGAGCCATGGCAGCGTTGAGAGCGGTCTGTCCTCCAAGGGTGGCAAGCACAGCTGTGGGCTTCTCAATCTCCATAATCTTTTGTATGAACTCAGGTGTAATTGGTTCGATATAGGTGGCATCCGCAAATTCCGGATCGGTCATGATTGTTGCAGGATTAGAGTTGATAAGAATTACTCGAATGCCTTCTTCTCTCAGCACGCGACAGGCTTGAACGCCGGAATAATCGAATTCACACGCTTGTCCGATAACAATGGGACCTGAACCAATTACGAGAACGCTCTCGATACTTGTGTCTTTAGGCATGCGTACCTCTCGAGGAACGGGATTTCGACATCATCTCAGCAAAGTGATCAAAGAGATAAACGGCGTCGTGTGGACCAGCGGCTGATTCAGGGTGATATTGGACGCTGAAGGCGGGTCTTTCGAGGAGTTCAAGTCCTTCAACTACTCCGTCATTGAGGCAGATGTGACTTACAAATCCCGCGCCGAAGACGGTACGGAAGTTGGTATCGAGCGGCGCCTCGACAGCAAAACCGTGGTTGTGTGCTGTTATTTCTACACGTCCGCTCTGCATATTCTTTACCGGTTGATTAATACCGCGGTGCCCAAAGGGAAGTTTGTAGGTTTCAAATCCAAGCGCTCTACCCAAAATTTGGTGGCCAAAACAGATGCCGAAGACCGGAATCTCCTCGATAAGGAAATCACGGACAAGATCCACAACCTGAGTCATGGTCGCAGGGTCCCCTGGGCCATTTGAGATAAATAATCCATCCGGATGAGTTGCTTTGATCTGCTCCGCCGAAGTACCCAGTGGGTAGACGGTGACTTCCATCCCACGCTCAGACATGGAGCGAGGAGTTGCATTCTTGATTCCAAGATCAATTGCAGCTACGCGGAACTTAGTCGCAACCCCCAGAGGAGGAGAGACGACATAAAGCTGGGCAGTTGTAACTTCGCTAGCTAGGAAAGCTCCCGTCATTTGCGATGTAGCGCGCACTCTTACAACCATCTCATCTCTCGTGTGAGAATTTCCAGAGAATATCCCTACTCGCATCGAACCGCGCTCGCGAAGATGACGGGTAATCGCTCGCGTGTCAACGCCTTGAATTCCCACAACGCCTGCCTCGATAAGAGCGCTCTCAAGAGAATTTTCTGAACGCCAGTTGCTAACTCGAGGTGAGGGATTACGAACTACAAAACCAGCGACCCAAATCTTGGTTGACTCCATATCGTCAGCATTTACTCCGGTGTTACCTATGTGAGGTGCCGTCATTATGACTATCTGCTTGTGATATGAAGGATCTGTCAGAGTCTCTTGATAACCGGTCATTCCAGTGGAAAAGACAGCCTCTCCAAAAGTTTCACCGTGGGCTGCCCAACTCTCCCCTTCGAAGATCGCTCCATCATCGAATACGAGGTAGGCCTTACTCATGCTTCAACCCCGTCAGTTGACCATCGCGCAATACCTGGACTCCGCGATAGAAGGTGTGGAGTACCTCACCGCTCAAAGTGAGATCGTGGAATGGCGTATTGGAGCTACGCGAGAGCATCTTTGACCTGTCTACCTTCCACTGCTTGAGAGGATCAACCAGAACCACGTTCGCCGGAGATCCGATGGCAATTCTGCCATGGTCCTGATATCCACCGATCTGAGCAGGAGAAGTGGACATACGAGTAACCAGAGTGCTCCAATCCATTAAACCCGATTGCACCATCGCTGTATTGACCACGGCGAAGGCCGTCTCAAGTCCCGTCATACCAAAGGCCGCTGCATTCCACTCACAATCCTTATCCTCAGCTGGATGAGGCGCGTGATCGGTAGCCACAATATCGATAGTTCCATCTGCCAGACCTTGCCTGAGCGCTACTACATCTTCTTGAGTTCGCAGCGGAGGATTAACTTTGTAGATTGGATCGTAACCTTCTGCTGATTTTTCTGTAAGAAAAAGATGGTGCGGAGTTACTTCTGCAGTGACCGCCATTCCATGGCTTTTGGCCCATCGCACAATCTCGACTCCACCCTTAGTTGTTAGGTGACAGATATGCAGGCGGCTTTGAACATAGTTTGCCAACAAGATGTCGCGGGCAATAATCGACTCCTCTGCTATTGCAGGCCATCCCTGAAGGCCAAGTCTGCTTGAAACCGCACCCTCGTTCATCTGGGCTCCAACTGTCAAAATCGGATCTTGGGCATGTTGCGCTATGACTCCATTAAAACTCTTTACATATTCCAATGCGCGTCGCATTAAAAGCGGATCGCTCACGCAACGCCCATCATCGCTGAAGATGCGAACTTTCGCCGCCGAGTGCGCCATTGCAGAGAGCTCGGCCAGTTGCTCACCTTGTAGTCCGACCGTCACCGCACCAATGGGAAAGACATCGCAGAGCCCGGCAGTAACGCCAAGCCGCGCCACTTGCTCAACCACGCCCGCGGTATCAGCAACCGGTGAGGTGTTAGCCATAGCACTTACTGCTGTGTAGCCGCCTTTGACTGCCGCTTGGCTACCTGACAATACAGTCTCCGAACTCTCCTTACCTGGTTCGCGCAGGTGAGTATGCAGATCAACTAACCCTGGCAGCAGTAAGTGACCATCTCCCTCAATCACTGGTAGCGCGGAATCGATTCTTTCGGAGATCTTCGAGATTCTCTCCCCGCGGATTTCAACATCAACAACGGCGCCATCTGCAAGGCGAACATTTCGCAAAATAAATTCAGAGCTAGTCATACCAAGACCCCCTCGGTTGGAATTGCTGCCCCGCCCATCAAGAGATAGAGAACGGCCATTCGAACAATTACTCCATTGGCAACTTGCTCCAAAATCACAGAACGCTGTGAGTCTGCACTCGATGCAGAGATCTCAAGACCTCTATTCATTGGTCCTGGATGCATAATAATTGCGCTCTCTTTAAGCGCTTTGACCCGTTCTGCACCTAATCCAAAATCTCGCGCGTACTCGCGCTCGCTGGGGAAGAAGGCATCGCTCATTCTCTCGCTCTGCACTCGCAGCATCATGATTGCATCCAACGATTCAATTTCTGCATCGAGATCATATGAGACACGCACCGGCCAACTTTCAATTCCGATTGGGATTAAAGTCGGAGGAGCAATTAACACCACCTCTGCTCCCAACGAAGTAAGAAGTAGCGCGTTACTGCGTGCAACTCGCGAATGCAAGATGTCGCCCACAATTCCGACGCGAAGACCAGTGAAATCTCGATCGTGATCTGGGAAGTGATCGCGAATTGTGTAGGCATCGAGCAAGGCCTGGGTGGGATGTTCGTGCATACCATCCCCAGCATTCACCACATGAGAACTAATCCAACCTGATTGTGCCAATCGCGCAGCGGCACCTGAAGATCCGTGACGAACTATTACTAATTGCGCACCCATCGCCTCTAAGGTTTGAGCGGTGTCCTTAAGAGACTCGCCCTTGCTCACGCTCGAACCTTTGGCAGAGAAGTTAATAACATCGGCTGATAAACGCTTAGCAGCAGCCTCAAAACTAAGTCGAGTTCGCGTTGAATCTTCAAAAAAAAGATTGACGACCGTTCTACCGCGCAACGTTGGCAATTTCTTTATTGCCCCATCTGTAATGCGGGAGAGTTCACGCGCGGTATCGAGAACCTCTAGCGCCCCCTCTCGCGAAAGATCGTTAACAGATAAGAGATGCCCAGAAGTAATCACAAGGTCACCTCAACCTGGTCTATTGAATCAATTTCACGAAGTTGAACTCGCACATTTTCACGGGAATTAGTAGGAATATTTTTGCCAACGTAATCAGCACGGATGGGTAGCTCTCTGTGCCCTCTATCAATAAGCACCGCTAATTGAACTGTCTTTGGCCTGCCCAACTCTCCAATCGCATCTAACGCGGCGCGAATGGTGCGACCTGAGAAGAGGACATCGTCGACCAAAACGAGATCCTTCCCCTCCAATCCACCGGCGGGAATCTGGGTGGCGACTAAAGGTTTTGGTGGTCGTAGTCGAAGATCATCTCGATACATCGTGATATCCAGCGCCCCAACAGGTACCGGGGTATCTATCGCAGATAGAAACGATCCAATGCGATGGGCCAGTGTGACTCCGCGAGTTGGAATTCCCAAAAGAACTACCGAATCGAGTCCATGATTGCGCTCAATGATTTCGTGAGCAATACGCTTAAGCGAACGATCTATTTCGCTCTGATCCAAAACAACACTCATCTAAGCTCCTTTGCCGCCTCACAGGACGTCAGTTAAAGGATCAGCGGGATTTCCCGCTTGGGCAAGGGTACCAGTCCTTTTATGTCAGCGAGATGACCGACTTAAGGAGGATTACTCGTCCCAATATTCCATTTATGTAGGAGGCGGAGTCCTTAGTGGAGAGTTCTTGAGCGATCTCAACCGCTTCTGATACGGCGACCTTGTCGTCAACTTCTGGATTCCACAAAATCTCAAAGAGGGCTATGCGAAGCAGATTTCGGTCGATAATTGGCATGCGATCCATGTCCCAGCCTTCGGCATAGGTATGGATCAGCTCATCGATCTTTTCACGATGCTCACCGACCCCTTGAACTAAGGTGCGAAGGTACTCTGCCTGCGAAATCTCATCGACTGGACGTTCGTTGAGAAGAGCTGCTGCGGGAGTACTGCGCATATCCGCCTCAAAGAGGATATCTAAGGCTCGTTTGCGTGCCTTGCGCCTAGCGCTCACTTAGCAGAAGCCGAACTAGGAATTAGCTCGGCCCAGGTAGGCACCTGTGCGGGTATCGACGAGCACCTTCTCATCTTGTTTGATGAAGAGAGGGACTTGAATTTGAATTCCAGTTTCTACAGTGGCTGGCTTGGTTCCTCCAGAGGAGCGATCACCTTGGAGACCTGGCTCGGTATAAGTGATGGTTAGCTCCACAGAAGCTGGCAGATCGATGTAGAGCGGATTTCCATCATGTACCGCGACAACAGCCTCGGTATTTTCCAACATGTAGTCGGCAGCATCGCCCACCACCTCAGGGCTGATATTGATCTGATCGTAGTTCTGGGTATCCATGAAGATAAATCCATCACTATCGCGATACAGATACTGCATATCGCGCTTCTCGAGTTGAGCAATCTCCACTTTTACACCAGCGTTGAAGGTTCTCTCGACGACTTTGCCGCCTGGAACCAGCTTCAATTTGGTGCGCACGAAAGCAGGGCCCTTGCCGGGCTTAACGTGTTGAAATTCAACAACGGTCCACAACTTGTTCTCGATTTCGAGGGTCATGCCGTTCTTAAGGTCATTTGTAGTAGCCATTGGGGCAGAATACCTGAAGGTTAGATCAACTCTTTCATCGCCAAAATAGCCAGCTTGTAGGAGTTTGGGCCAAATCCCGCAATTGTGCCCTTAGCTACGCCGGAGATCACCGAGGTGTGACGAAACTCCTCTCGCGAGAGAGGATTGCTCAAATGGACTTCTATGAGAGGGGCGCGCAACATGGCGGCAGCATCTCGAATCGCATAGGAATAATGTGTAAAGGCTGCAGGGTTAAAAATTACTGGAATCTGAGCATCGGCCGCCTCATGAAGCCAGGTGATGATTTCAACCTCAGAATTGCTCTGCCGCACCTCTGCCGCAAAGCCTAATTCATCTGCCGCTGCTGTGATGAAGGCTGACAACTCTTGGAAGTTCATCGAACCGTAGATGTTGGAATCTCGAAGATCCAAGCGGTCTAAATTCGGACCGTTAAGAACAAGAATTCTCTGTGCAGCGCTCATGTGGCAATTCTCTCATACGTAGCCTTCAGCAGGTTGGGATCGACAGTCTCAATCCAGTCTGGTTGGCCAACGGCTTTCAACCCGATAAATCGGATTCGCCCATTTCGGCTCTTCTTATCTCCGCTCATTAACGAGAGCAGATCCTCCCAAGGGTATGCGTCACGACTTATGTGGGTAGGCAACTTGAACTTTTCTAGAAGTGCGGTGAGCTGGTTGGTCTCGGAGTTAGGAAATTGAAGAGTTGATTCGCTGAGGAGCGTGGCGAAAACAAGACCGATCGAGACTGCTTCACCATGTCGCAATGAATAGTTAGCACTCTTCTCCACGGCATGACCCAAGGTATGACCGAAGTTGAGTATCTCGCGCAACTTGCCTTCTTTAAAATCACTGGAGACGACATGGGCTTTCACAGCAACGCTCTTAGTGACAATTTCCAACGAATACTCACGCGCCTCTCCTAGATCCTGCACACCATTGAGCAAGGAGAGGATCGAGGTATCTCTGATATATCCGGTTTTGATAACCTCCGCTAAACCTGCGGAGTAGTCACGATCCGAAAGTGAGTCGAGCCAACTCATATCTGCGCAGACACCTTTGGGTGAATAGAAAGATCCAACTAAGTTTTTACCGACTTCTGTATTTATACCGGTCTTGCCACCCACTGCAGCATCTACCATGCCGGCGAGAGTGGTCGGGATCGCATACCAGGAGACTCCTCTTAACCAAGTGGCTGCAGCAAAACCAGCTAGATCTGTGGTTGCTCCCCCACCAATTCCAACAATTGCATCTAATCTGCCGTACTCGAGTGTTCCTAAGGTCTGCCAGATCCGCTCAACAGTCGCATAATCCTTTTGCGCCTCGCCATCAGGGGAAGTAAATAAATCGAAGCCATGAATCTGCGATAACTTTTCTAGCTGGGCAAGATCAATGATAATAGGTGGCGCAACCACCAATACTTTCTCATGCTCCTTAAGAGCGCTAGAGAGAAATGGGAACCACTCTCCCCCAACTTCAACCTCGTAGTCGATATCGGCGTGCACAGATATTTTATTCACGAGCTAGCCCCATTCGACTCATCAATTCACGAGCTACCTCATATGGCTTCTTATTGTCGGTAGCGATAACAATGGTAGCCAAACTCTCGTAGATAGGAGTCCGCGCGGCAAGAAGCTCTTTCCATTGACGTTCTGGATCTTGCGTCACCAGCGGACGATCGGATTTGTTAGATATTCGAGCGAGCACATTTTTGAGACCGATGTGCAGCAAAATCACCTGGGCCGCGCTCTCTCTGATCGCCTTTTGCACTTGTAAATCTAGTACCGCTCCGCCACCAAGCGAGACCACACCGATATTTGATCGCAGCGCCAACAAGACCACATCACGTTCGATGGCGCGAAATTCAGCCTCGCCCCGTTCTGCGAAGATATCTGCAATAGATTGGCCGATCTTCTCAACGATTAATTCATCAGTGTCTGCAAAACTGGTGGACAACTCTCGAGAAAGCGCTTTGCCTACGGAACTCTTTCCAGACCCAGGAGGGCCTATGAGAATTGCTCGTAGCATCTATTTGATTTCTAGCGAATCTATATAACTCGTAAAGTTGCGTTTAACTTCGGCAACGCTATCTCCACCAAATTTCTCTAAAACAGCATCCGCTAGAACGAGTGCGCACATGGCCTCGGCGACGATTCCAGCGGCGGGAACGGCGCAGACATCTGAACGCTGATTTATCGCTTTTGCGGGCTCACCTGTCGATACATCAATCGTGTCTAAAGCACGGGGAACAGTAGAGATTGGCTTCATGGCAGCGCGCACGCGCAGAATTTCACCATTGGACATTCCACCTTCGGTTCCTCCAGCACGATCTGTTCTTCGAACGATCTTGCCATCTGCTCCACGCTCAATCTCATCATGCGCTACCGAGCCACGGCGCCTCGCAGTCGTAAAACCATCACCTATTTCCACACCCTTGATTGCTTGAATTCCCATCATGGCTCCAGCAAGGCGAGCATCTAGCCTGCGATCCCAATGCGTGTGGGATCCGAGTCCAGGCGGAAGGTCAAAGGCTAATACCTCGATCACTCCTCCCAAGGTGTCTCCCGCAGAGTGCGCCGCATCAATCTCGGCAACCATGGCGGCACTTGCCACCGGATCGAATGAGCGAACTGGATCTGCATCGACAGCATCACGATCTTTGTAGGTAGGCAATAAGTAATCCTCACCACTGCCAACTCCGCCAATAGAGAGCACATGACTCATAATTCGAATACCGACTGACTGCTCTAAAAATGCCCGAGCGACTGCTCCTAGGGCAACGCGAGCAGCGGTCTCTCTTGCACTGGCGCGCTCGAGTATTGGCCTAGCATCTTGAAAGTCATACTTCTGCATACCTACTAAATCAGCATGGCCGGGTCGAGGGCGAGTTAACGGAGAATTTCTGGCGAGGGCAGCAAGTTCATCTGGCGGTACAACATCTGCCGCCATCACCTTCTCCCATTTCGGCCACTCAGAGTTAGCAACCTGGATTGCTATTGGTCCACCTTGGCTCTCGCCATGGCGTACGCCTCCCAGTATGGTGACAAGGTCGGCTTCAAAACTTTGTCGCGCTCCTCGGCCATATCCAAGGCGGCGTCTGCGCAGGTCGTAATCGATAGCCTCGGTGGAGATGCGGACGTGGGCAGGTAACCCTTCCAAAATCGCAGAGAGCGCGGGGCCATGGGATTCACCAGCAGTAAGCCATCTCAACATGGTCCTCTTCTGTCAGATTGAGCACCCACCTCGTCGCAGATCTCTTAAGAAGCGAGCGTCGACACGAATAACGCACCCAATATCAGGGAGGGAGCGAATGGAATCACCTTTTTACGAGTGGCAATTACCCAGATCAAACCAAAAAGAGAGGCAAGAGTCAGGGATGACAGTAGCTCTCCTGTATTCCCAAGAAGGATGGCCAGAATCGCTACTAGTTTCACATCGCCCATGCCGACTCTCGAAGCACTAAGGGCTCGGATTATTAAGCAAGTGAGCAGCGTATAAATTCCCATGAGATTCGCGTGCAGCATGATTGTGAGGCCTTGGTGGATGAGGGAGATCTCGGTTAGCAGAAGAAGTGCTAGTTGAGCTCTGTTAGGGATGATGTGTTTTGTTATGTCACTCGCGATTATCCAAGGTGCGACAAGAGCCAAGGGCAACCAGGTAGCCATGATCGAAATCTAGGGAGACTTTACGAAAGCACCCTTTATCTATCCACAACTACTTTAAGTGAGCGCGCCCCACTGCTAACAATTCTTGACGCATTCCAGAGTATTCAAAGGCTGCGCCGCTAAATAGAGCTATCTGATCCAAAGCCTGCTCCACGAGGAGATCTATTCCATCAAAGACGGTGCTCTCAAGGGATATTGCCTTGGCAAGGAGTTTGGTTGGGTATGGGTTATAGAGCACCTCAAAGAGGGTGGGAACGTTGAAGTTAAGTGAATCTGCGATTAGATCGGAAGCTCCCGCAGGAACTGTGGAAATAACTAAGTCATATCCTTCAAGGGAGTGGTCCAAAGAATAGAAGTTCACTGAACTTGAACTTGCGATTGTGGAGAGGGCTTCTGATCTCGCAGAATTTCGTAACAAAAAATCGATGTTTCGCGCCACACCGTCGAGGGCTCCAAGAACTGCACGCGCAGTGCCTCCCCCGCCGATAACAGCCACTCGATCTTTCTTGACTCTCTCCAATAAGCGAATAAACCCGGTTCGATCAGTTGAACTAGCTCTAAATACTTCTCCAACTTTAAGAATGGTATTTGCAGATCTCATTCGCGTTGCGATTGGCTCGATTTCAAAATCTAACGAACCAGCCAAATCGAAGATGGTCTCCTTCAACGGCATGGTGAGGGAGAAGCCAGTCCAATCCTCTTTAAGTGCACGTGTAAAAAAATCAAGGGATCGGTCGGGAGTGAGTTCTATGGAACTGTAACTGGCTGGAAGACCAAGCAGTTCATAGGCTCTCTTATGCAACGCGGGTGAAAGGCTATGCGTGATCGGAGAACCAAGGACGGCTGCCTTTATCACTTGAATGCGCCTGCCGCTACATTCTGTTTATAGAGCGTGAACCAATTTTCAAATGTGGTGAAGTCGCTGGTAAATCTGGTGTCATGCGGCTTGACCGTGATGAAATAGAGCCAATTTCCAGCTTCCGGGTTGAGAGCATCCGATATCGCCGAGATAGAAGGGTTGGATATTGGCGTCGGAGGCAAGCCGGTGTGGAGGTAAGTGTTGTAGGGCGAATCAACCTTAGTTGCCTTGATGCTAAGTCCAATCTGCCCCCTGAGCCCTAGTGCATATTGCACCGTAGAATTGAGTTGTAGCGGCATGCCGATCGCCAAACGGTTATATATAACTCTCGCAACTTTCCCGTAGTCAGCCGGGTCCGCCTCAATTTGCAGCAGGGATGCGACCGTCAGAACTTGATAAGGGCTGAGGTGTTCAAATCCTCCACTCAGTTTGGTGGCAGCGATCTCCTCCGAGAAAGTCTTGAGCATATTTACCAGAGCATCGTGAGTGGTCGTATTAGGCTGAAATGAATACTGAACCGGAGCTAGCTGTCCCTCAAGAGAGTTTAAAGGATTTGGAAAAACTGGAGTGATGGTGCTGAGAGAGTCGGCTTGCGTGAGTGAGGTAACTAGATGCAACTCGTTCAAGATATCTGCCTCAGTAGAGCCCGGCAGAACGTAGATAGAGTCGATAATTCTCTTCTGATCGAGGAGCTCGGAGATTGCAAGGTCACTTGGGATAACGCTCTGAATCAAGTGAATCCCGGGAGCGATACCGACAACTTTCCCGGCGATTAATTTCTTAATAACGGTGGAGGCCTTTGCCACAACATGCTGCGTGGCAAGGTCTTCTGCAATCGCAGTCCCGCTCTCACCTTTTGTCACCACGATGCGTACATCTTGACCCGGCGTGCCTTTAGGATAATCAGAGTTGCCGTTTAAAACCATAACTCTTTGGACTATCAATGTCACTAGAAGCAGCACTAGGACAACGAAAGCTGTAATGAGATTGCGTTGCTTGGGTCTATTCATCGAGCCCACCTGCGACTCTCTCGCGTTCCAGAGCACTCTCTAAAATTGCGACCGCGGCCATTGCATCAATCTTTGACTTGCTCTCTTTGGCATTGAATCCCGCACCCCGCAAAACTCTCGAGGCCGAGACCGTTGACATTCGTTCATCTATAAAATGAATTGGTGCATCTGTAATAGTTCGCACTACATCGCCAAATTCGCGCGCGGCAATGAGCGAGGGATTTGATGCACCTGATAAATGCTTTGGCTCACCAATGACAATGTAGATCGGCTCGTATTCAACGAATAGTGAATTCAATTGCGCTACCAACTCCGGATCACGTGATTGAAGAGTCGCGACCGGCGATGCTATGAGACCCGATTGATCACTGACCGCCACACCAATCCGAACTTGGCCGTAATCAAAGGCAATGCGCCGGCCGTTCTTCATGGCTTAGATAGAACCTATCGCTGCCTTTAAATCAGCAATCGCAGCTTCTATTTTAGTGGGATCCACTCCCCCGCCTTGTGCAAAATCATCTTTTCCGCCGCCGCCACCACCGAGAATGGCAGATCCAATTTTGACTAGTTGACCCGCTTTGATGCCGTTGGAGATTGAGTCCGCAGAGACAGCGACTACAAGAACAACTTTCTCAGATTGTATAGAGAGCAAACCAACCACCGAACGCGGATCGCGATTGCGTAGATCTAACGCCATGACTCTTAGGTCATCTCCGGAAATACCATCCGCCACTTGAGAGATCAGAACTCGATGTTGACCAATTGATTCAAAATTTTTGGCGAGTTCATTGACTGATGCCAAGGCTTGCGCAGATTTATACGAGGCCAACTCTTTCTCGATAGTTTTCATCTTAGTAAGAAGGTCGGATATTCGCTCTGGAAGCTCTTCGACTCTCGCCCCTTTAATGATCTCAGTCAAGGAGTTGAGCAGGATATGTTCTCGAGCCAGGTAGGAGAATGCGTCTGCTCCAACTAACGCTTCAACGCGACGAACTCCGGCCCCAATAGATGACTCACTAAGCAACTTAACAACACCTAACTCAGCGGATGAGTGAACGTGGGTTCCACCGCAAAGCTCGCGCGCCCAATCACCCACACTCACAACTCGTACAACGTCGCCATATTTCTCGCCAAAGAGTGCCATGGCGCCGATCTCTTTCGCGCGAGCCTGACTCATCTGTTCTGCAGTGACCTCTAAGTTCTCAATGAGAACCAAGTTAACTCGAGCCTCTACATCATTAAGCACGCTCGTTGGCACAGCCCCGCTCGCTGGGAAATCAAATCTAAAACGACCTGGAGCATTCTCCGATCCTGCCTGCGTTGCGCTTTCACCTAAGGCTTCGCGAAAAGCCTTATGAACCATGTGAGTTGCAGTGTGCGCGCGGGATATCGCCTTACGCCTAGATTGATCGATCTGTGCAAATAATTGATCGTTGATCTGAGCCGCGCCAGAAATAATCCTTCCACGGTGGACATACAAGCCCGGGACGGGTGATTGCACATCTTCGATTGCGATTCTGGCGCCATTGGCTAGCTGCAAGAAACCGCCGTCGGAGAGTTGTCCGCCACCTTCTGCGTAGAAAGGAGTCCGATCCAAGATTATCTCTACATCACCCTCGTGAGCCTCGACAACATTTTCCCCATCAACCATGATCGCTTGGATCTTCGCTTCACCTTCAAGGTGTTGATATCCAATGAAATCCGTCTTGCCATGCGAATCTACGATCTTGCGGTACTCAGAGAGGTCGGTGTGTCCGCTCTTCTTGGCTTTAGCATCGGCCTTGGCCCGATCTTTCTGCTCCTTCATTAATTTTCTAAACCCGATCTCATCTACCTTGAGTCCGGACTCTGTAGCCATCTCTAGGGTGAGATCAAATGGAAAACCATATGTATCGTGTAATTTGAAAACGGTATCTCCCGCAAGAGTTGAACCGTTCTGGCTCTTCGCCTCAGAAGATGCGAGATCAAATATTTGGGTTCCACTCTTCAAAGTGGAGAGGAAGGATTCCTCCTCGGATTCAGTAACTTCAATGATCCGATCACGCTTCTCGGTGAGTTCAGGATACTGCGGCGACATCGCACCAATCGCAGCCAACAGGAGTTCTTTTGAATTGTGATCAGGTGCTCCGAGGATGCGCATATTTCGAATGGTGCGACGCATCATGCGACGCAACACATATCCGCGACCCTCATTACCGGGTAACACCCCATCACCTATGAGCATCATCGATGTTCTGGCATGGTCGGCGACTACTCGAAGAGAGACATCGCTCTTAGCATCTTTGCCATAGGTAACACCGGCAAGCTCTGAGGCCTTGGAGAGAATCTGCATGGTGGTGTCGATCTCGTAAATATTTTCTACACCTTGTAAAAGTGCTGCGGTCCGCTCTAGTCCAAGACCGGTATCAATATTCTTAGCCGGCAACTCTCCGATGATTGGGTAATCATCCTTGCTTCCGCCATCTGCGCGAATATTCTGCATGAAGACCAAGTTCCAGACCTCAAGATATCGATCCTCATCAGCGATCGGACCACCTTCGCGTCCATACTGAGGCCCGCGATCGTAATAAATCTCAGAGCAAGGACCGCACGGCCCCGCTACTCCCATTGACCAAAAGTTGTCGGCCATACCGCGACGTTGAATGCGCTCTTTAGGTACTCCAACTTTCTTATGCCAGATATCCGCTGCCTCATCATCATTGAGGTAGACAGTTACCCACAATTTATCTTCTGGGAAACCATATCCACCCTCTGATATTGGCTTGGTTAGCAACTCCCAAGCCATCGTGATGGCACCCTCTTTAAAATAATCTCCGAAAGAGAAATTGCCACACATCTGAAAGAACGAGGCGTGACGGGTTGTCTTGCCAACTTCATCAATATCTAGGGTACGAACGCACTTTTGAACAGAGGTAGCGCGAGCAAAAGGAGGTTTTACCTCCCCTAAGAAGTACGGCTTAAAGGGAACCATCCCAGCATTCACTAAGAGGAGATTTGGGTCGTCAGCGATCAAAGAGGCTGAGGGAACCACTGTATGTTTTAGTCCCAGGGCATTGTCGGACTCAAAGAAGCGCAGCCATCGCGCTCTAATTTCTGCAGATTCCACCTATTACTCGTGCTCCCGATCGGAGCGTCCGAACTTCTTCCCGGCAAAGGCGCCCACAAGCGAGCCAATGACTTTTAGAAATCCCGAGTTCTTCTCAATTAGGTTGGAGATAGAACCGGTGACCTTCTCGGTGAAATTCTCTGCAGTGGAGACAATTTTGTTAACGCTTTGAACGGTCTTCTTGACCTCATCGATGAGTTTACCAACTCGATTGATGGCATAGGCGATAGCAACTGCGACGATGAGCAGTGAGCTCGCCACAATAATGGTTGCAATTCCTCCTGGACCCATACCGCTAGCCTACCTGAACTTACGAGTGGGTAAAGTTAATTACTTGGCTTCAGGTACAAAATCAACGCCAGCCTCTTTGCGTTGTGCCGCTGTAATGGGGGTTGGCGCTCCGGTCAAAGGATCACCGCCGCTGGCTGTCTTTGGAAAGGCGATTACCTCACGAATCGAATCGGCACCGGTCAAGAGAGCGCAGAGTCGATCCATGCCCAGAGCGATTCCACCATGGGGAGGTGGACCGTAGTTAAACGCTTCCAGCAAGAAGCCAAACTTACTCTTCGCCTCTTCAGGGGTTAACCCGATTACATCGAAGACCCGTTGTTGCATCTCGCGTTTGTGAATACGAATTGAGCCGCCACCGATCTCGTTTCCATTAAGAACAATGTCATAGGCATAGGCCAAAGCGTTGCCTGGATCGCTATGAAAGGAGTCCGCAAATTCAGGTTTAGGACCTGTAAAGGGGTGGTGTACTGCAGTCCAACCCGCGGCGGCGTTATCGGCATCGACTTGTTCAAACATAGGCGCATCGACGACCCATAAAAACTCCCAACGACCTGGCGCGATGAGATTGCAGCGAGCTGCAATCTCGAGTCTCACAGCACCTAACAAGGCTTGAGAAGTGCTTTTGGTCCCGGCAGCGAAGAAAATTGCATCACCTGGCTGAGCCTGTGTATACGCTGCAATTCCTGCCGCCTCACCTTCAGACAAATTCTTAGCAACTGGGCCGCCTAGAGAGCCATCAGCCTGAACAAGAATGTAGGCCAACCCCTTTGCTCCGCGTGCCTTCGCCCAATCTTGCCAAGCATCTAGTTCGCGACGAGGGGAGCCTGCTCCCCCAGGCATTACAACCGCTCCTACGTAATCAGCTTGGAAGACGCGGAAGGTTGTATCTTTGAAGAAATCTTTAACATCCACAATTTCTTGGCCAAAACGTAGATCTGGTTTATCGGAACCAAATCGACGCATAACCTCGGCATATGTCATCCGCGGGATCGGACGAGGGATTTGGTACCCCACTGTTTTGAGGAAGACCTCTTCTAGAATCTCCTCTGCCACTCGCAAGATATCTTCCTGGTCGATGAACGACATCTCGATATCCAACTGAGTGAATTCAGGTTGGCGATCAGCTCTGAAATCTTCATCTCGGAAACAGCGCGCGATTTGGTAATAGCGCTCCATCCCCGCAACCATCAATAACTGCTTGAAAAGTTGTGGTGATTGAGGCAGGGCATACCAACTTCCAGGTTGCAATCTGACTGGCACGAGGAAATCTCTTGCACCTTCTGGGGTTGAACGAGTGAGGTATGGGGTCTCGATCTCATGGAAATCCAGTCGGTCCATAACTGAACGAATCGTCGATGTTACCTTCGAACGAAGACGCAAGTTCCTTGCTGGTCCTTCACGGCGCAGATCAAGATATCGATACTTCAAACGGATCTCTTCGCTGATATTCGAAAGATCACCACTATCAACCGGGAATGGTAGAGGGGCAGCTTCGCTGAGCACTTCCAACTTTTCACAGTCGATCTCTATCTCACCTGTCGCGATATTGAGATTCTCATTTCCTGCAGGTCGCTGTCTAACGGTACCTGTAATGAGGACGCACCACTCGGCACGCAATGCGCCTGCGATCTCGTCCTTGATGACAATCTGCACAGCACCAGATGAATCACGCAGATCAATGAAGGCGACTCCCCCGTGATCTCGACGCCGAGCCACCCAACCTGCAAGAACAACGGTGGTTCCGACATCGGACTTCGTAAGTAGACCTGCGTCATGTGTACGTAGCATGTTAAGAGAGCTCTCCATTGCGTGAAATTCGTGCATTAAGTTCGTTTGCTAAAGAACTAAGAGTAACCGAGTCCGACTCGCCAGTTTTCATATCCTTTAATTTGACCAATCCGGAGGTCAATTCATCGGCGCCAAGGACCAGACTGTACTTAGCCCCACTTTTATCGGCGGACTTCATGGCTCCCTTAAGAGCCTTGTCGCCAAAGGCAAGATCAACCCGAATATCTCGGGCACGAAGATCTTCTGCCAGCTTGAGAGCCGCTTCTCCAGTCCCTAAAGGCACAATATAAAGATCAAGGCCCAACTCTTCAGGCAATAAAATTTGTTCGGCCTCACATGCGAGAAGGATTCGATCAACACCCAACCCGAATCCAATTCCAGAGAGATCTTGCCCACCGAGTTGTGACATGAGGCCGTCGTATCGTCCGCCGCCTCCGATTCCAGATTGAGCACCTAAGTCTTGATGGACGAATTCAAATGCCGTATCCGTGTAATAGTCCAAACCGCGAACCATGCGTTTGTTTATAACAAAATCAATTCCTAAAATCGTAAGAGACTCCTGCACAGCGGCAAAATCCTGCGCACTCTGTTCAGTTAAGTAATCCAGTAAGACTGGAGCGTCAATTAACTGGTCGCGAACCTCTAAACGCTTGTCATCAAATAATCGCAGGGGATTTATATTGGCTCGTTCTCGGGTTGCCTCGTCAAGGGAAATACCTGCTATGTATGCCCGGAGGTCGGTCAAATAGTTCTGTCGGGATGTCGAATCTCCGAGTGAGGTGATCTCCAGACGGTAACGCTTCAATCCCAATCTCTTAAATGCGCGATCTGCCACCGCGATAACTTCAACATCGAGTTGAGGATCGGCCACTCCAATTGCCTCAATCCCGACTTGATAAAACTGGCGATACCTTCCAAGCTGTGGACGCTCAGCTCGGAAAAACTGACCCGAATAGTAAACTTTTACGGGCAGTCGGCCACGATCAAGGTTGTTCTCGATGACAGATCGCATCACTCCGGCGGTTCCCTCGGGGCGAAGAGTTATCGCCCTTCCCCCACGATCTTCAAAGCTAAACATCTCTTTGCTTACGACATCGGTTGATTCGCCAACACCACGTCTAAAAAGTTCAGTATCTTCAAAGACTGGCAGTTCGATTAATTCATATCCGGCAACTTTTGCAGAATGAATTAAGACTTCGCGAATGAACTCAAAGTGTTTGGAGCGGTCAGGGAAATACTCACTTACTCCCTTAGGCGCGGCAATCTTTGCCATCACTCAGCACTCCTTAAATATCGCTCCTGCAAATACGCATTATTTTTTCGCTCGCGCCCAATTGTAGTTTCCGCTCCATGACCAGGAAGCACAATTAACTCATCGGCGAGAGGCAAGATCACATTTCTAAGCGTCTTTTTCATCGCTGAATCTGATCCCAGTCGTTGAGTTGTATTTCCTATGGAGTTCTGAAAGAGAACATCGCCGCTAATCAAATGTTCGTCGTCCACGATAAAAACGGTTGAACCGGGAGTATGTCCGGGTGCATGTAACGCTTTAAGCGTGAATCCTGCTACCTCAATGGTTATTCCATCGGTTAATTCACGAACATCATTAGGTTCGGCGAAGCTCTCCACGCCCATCTCTTTCAGTATCGGAATAGTCGGGCC
>CAIMNT010000213.1 GCA_903842855.1 uncultured Actinomycetes bacterium | reverse complement strand
TTTAGGGCCTGTTACAACGACTCTATTAATCGCACGCTTGCCGAGCGTTAGAAGAGGATCAGCAAACTTCAAAGTAATTTTGCTAGGAAGTGTTTTAATGGTGGCGTTCTTAGCAGGATTTGAAGCAATCAGAACGGTATGCGCAGAAGCGGTAGAGATTCCGATCAAAGTAAATCCAAGGACTGTGATGAGCACCTTTCTCTTCATCTTATTTACTTAACTTGATATTGAAGATCTCATTCAGTGCGCCATAAACAGCCGCTGTTGACCAGAATGGTTGCTCTGGTTTAACTAAATTCGACTTACCTGTGCTTGAAAGATAGCTATAGAGCTTGGTTGGAAGTACATTTTTACTCTTTGGATTACTTACCGCAGGGGTGCCAAGATCTAGCCAGCGCCAATGCAAATTAGGTCCGATTATTACGATCGCATCTGTGTGATTGACGTCGTATGTAATCTGCTTTCCGGTCATCCAATCAATAACTCCATCATCAGGTTTAACGACCTGGGTGTAGACCCCAAACCAGGACCAAATATCAGCCAAACCTTTGGCCGAACCAGTAGCCACGGTCCAATTGGAATCGTTAAAGAGTGATTGATAGGTCTTAAGCCGAGTTGTTGTGTCACGCTTAGGGTCAACCGTTACTTCTAGGCTCTCAACAGAGCTAGATAGTTTTGCCGCTGCAATTGCATCGCCGATCTCTCTCATGTTCACACTCGTCATCGGGCAGATCTCATTGCACAAGGCCAAAAAGTCGGTTAGAACTACCGTCTTCCCTTTAAGGCTTCCCAAGGTAAATGTCTTGCCTGATGCACTTGTTAGTGGAATTGAAAGCAGTTCAGCAGGGATTGGAACATCTAAGACCGTACCACCGGCCTTCGCCGCATGACCTACTAGAGGAGGCGTCGTGGCAGCATAACTGGGAGTAACTAAAGAGGCAGCCAAAATTGTTACAACGGTAATAAGTGCCTTGCGCATCATGCGCCGCCTTCCATGGCTCGTAGGGTTGCAATTCTTTGGGCAAGTGGCGGATGAGTTGAAAAGAGTTGTGAGGTTTTGCTGCCATCAAGGGGAGATTCAATCCAAATGTGGGCTACCGCTGTGGACTTTTGCTGCACCACCGTGTTGTCGGCTGCCAATACCTCAAGAGCGCGACGAAGCCCAGTTGGGTTGCGGGTAAAGGCCACAGCCGTAACATCGGCGAGCGCCTCTCGCTTTCGAGAGATTGCAAGTCGTAGTAACAGTGCGGCAAGTGGAGCCAGAATCAAGACGACAAGTGAGGCGACCAAGGCGAGCGGATTTTGATCATTGTTATTGTTGTTGCGACGGTTGCCGCCACCAAAGATCATCATGCGCAACATGAAGTCACTGAGGAGAGCTAGTGCTCCTGCAGTTGTCGCTGCAATCGCCGAAACCAAAGTGTCACGATTGGCGACATGTGCGAGTTCGTGCGCTGTCACACCCTGTAGCTCCTCGCGATCCATAACTCGCAGGATTCCCGTTGTGAATGCAATAACCGCATGATCCTGGTTTCGGCCAGTTGCAAATGCGTTGGGTGCGTTATCTTCCACGATCGCGATCTTTGGAGTTGGTAAACCGGCTGCGATGCAGACCTCTGAAACTAGGTCATACAACTGCTTATTATCCGTTTCGGTAATAACCTTCGCGCCAGTCATTGTTAAAACAATCTTGTCGGAGGTCCAATAGGAGCCCCACACAGATAGCAGGGCAATCCCTACAGCAAATGGGACAACACCAATGCCCGTCTTGCCAAAGTAGGTTAAAAGCGCCCAAATTACGACCCCGACGAGCAGAGCCATGCCGAAGAGAAGTTCAGTGGATTTGAGTTTGTTCGCCGATTGAAGTTTGCGAAAATCCATAGTTAGAACTTGACCTGTGGAGCTTTGCGATCTTGAGGATCATCGACTTCATAAAATGGGCGAGCGCTGACACCAGCGGACTTTACAAAGAGGCTGCTTGGAAATGTCTTGATTGCAGCATTCAAAGTGCGAACATTGTCATTGTAGAACTGGCGAGCAAAGGAGACCTTATTCTCGGTACTTGATAACTCCTCTTGTAGCGCTAAGAAGTTAGTCGATGCCTTGAGATCTGGATAATTTTCGGTGACTGCAAGCAGACCGCGTAGCGCTTGAGTGAGTTGACCGTCTGCAGCTGCAACATCTGCAACTGTCGTCGCCGTTGTTGCTTTGGCGCGTGCCGCAACTACCGCCTCAAAGGTGCCTGATTCGTGAGCCGCATATCCCTTAACTGTCTCTACCAAGTTAGGAATCAGATCTGATCGACGCTTAAGTTGAACCTCGATCTGAGCGAATGCTTCATCGACAGAGATATTGGCGCGAACTAAACGGTTGCGAGACATTATCGCTAACAGTGCAAGGATGAGGAGAAGAGCGATAATTAACACGATGGCTTTCATTTCAAGCTCCTTAAGTTATCTTTTTTTACTATTGAATTTTAGATTGGTGAAAGTTGAGCCACGACTTGCTCGGCGTAGGACCGCGCTGCCCTTGGTACCTAGAACCGTACAGGGCTGAGCCGTATGGATGTTCGGCTGGAGATGAGAGTTTGATGAGACAGAGCTGACCGATCTTCATCCCCGGAAATAACTTGACCGGCAAATTAGCCACATTTGATAGTTCTAAGGTGATGTGACCGGAGAATCCTGGATCAATGAATCCCGCAGTCGAGTGAGTGAGAAGTCCTAGGCGACCTAAAGAGGACTTACCTTCTAAACGGCCTGCGATGTCATCAGGCAAAGTAATGATTTCATATGTGCTGGCAAGAACAAATTCACCTGGATGCAAAATGAAGTGTTCATCATGGTTGACCGCTACCTCACGAGTCAGTTCCGCCTGCTCAATGGATGGATCAATCACCGAATACTTGTGGTTTTCAAAGACTCGAAAGAATCTATCAAGTCGAACGTCCACACTTGATGGCTGGATCATCCCCTCACTAAAGGGTTCGACCTTAACCCGTCCAGCGGAGACTTCAGCGGCAATATCGCGATCACTTAGTAGCACAGTCAAAACCTTATCAGCAGTATCAGCAGGGGAATCTGCTGGATCTGGCTGATTGGGTGAGATGGAGCAGGTAAGTTTGGACAATGAACTCCCGCCGCCCTTATTTCCTGCTGGTTACCGCGGCGCTCCTTTATTCCATCAACGGGATTGTCTCCAAGTGGGTAATGGAGGCGGGTTTAACTCCGTGGCGCCTCACCGAGATCCGCACCACCGGTTCGCTGGTTGCACTTCTCCTCTATTTAGCGCTGAAAGGCCGGCTACCACTGTTGCGTCCAGGAAAGGGTGAGTTAGGGCTACTCACTCTCTTTGGGGTTATCGGAATAGCGGCGGTTCAATCTTTCTATTTCTTCTCAATTCTCAGATTGCATGTTTCGATCGCCCTTATCATTGAATTCACCGCACCAATCTGGATCGTTCTCTATTTACGTTTCTATAAGAAGGTAAAGATCTCCAATTCAATGTGGCTGGGGCTGGTCGCAGCTTTTCTCGGTCTGATCTTGGTAGGTGAGGTCTGGAAGGGCTTAACCCTCAATGGTCTTGGTGTGATCTCTTCATTTCTAGATGCACTTAGTCTCGCTGCCTACTTTGTTATGGGGCGAGCGCTCGGAAGACGCAGAAGCACAGACACTATGTTGGTCTGGGGATTCGGGATTACCTCGATCCTCTTTGCGATTGTCCAGCCATGGTGGTCATTTCCATTTCATATTTTTAAAGAAGAGATAAACCTCAACGGCCATTTCACGGGACATCACCTACCCGGATGGGTACTGATCGCATTCATCATTATTGTTGGAACCGTTCTCCCATACCTATGCGTGCTTAAAGGGGTCAATGCGCTCTCACCACAAGTTGCGAGCATTATTGGGATGTTAGAGCCAGTCCTTGCTGGAGTATTTGGATGGATCTTGCTTAAAGAGACTTTCACTACTATTCAACTCATTGGGGCAGCGGTCGTGCTCGTGGGAATTTTCATAGCAAATGAAAAAATTCCAGATGCTGCAATTCCAGATACAACAATGAAGGGATAGGTGATGGATAGATTTGATGATGTTCTAGCTGCCAATCAAAACTTCGCCACGACTTTCACATCTGAGGAGCTCACTGGTACTGCGGTCAAAGGTTTGGCGATCGTTACATGTATGGATTCTCGAATAGATCCGCTCCGCATCGTTGGCATGCATGCTGGCGATGCCAAAATTTTGCGTAACGCTGGAGCACGCGTCACAGATGACGTTCTGCGCACCCTGGTACTCGCTACTCATCTCTTGGGCGTGAATCGCGTTCTCGTAATGCCGCATACGGATTGCCGTATGGCGAGCACAGACGAAGCTGGAATCCACGCTGCCATCTCGCAAAAGAGTGGTGTAGATACCCGGAGCTTAGATTTTCAGACCACCGAAGATCAGCTCGGTGCCTTGTTGAAAGATATTGTTAAGATTGAAAGTTACCCCTTGCTCCACGATGAGGTACGCGTCATGGGAGCTATCTATGACGTTAAGAGCGGGCTTCTCACCGCGGTAAATTAACCCTTAAATCTCTTGATTCACTCCCCACTTCTCATCTGCCGATTCACTTTGGATTCACCGTTGCGCGTTATGCAGATAAGTAATTAATCTTTTACGAAGTTCTCGCCACCACTGTAGGCGGG
>CAIMNT010000212.1 GCA_903842855.1 uncultured Actinomycetes bacterium | reverse complement strand
GCAATTGAATGCACAATCAAAAATTTCAATGATGGAGATCTAGTCTCTGGAATTGTTGTCCAGATTGATCGCGAAGAAGTACTCCTTGATATTGGCTACAAGACCGAGGGTGTAATTCCATCCCGCGAACTCTCCATCCGCCACGATATTGATCCATCTGAGATCGTAAAGCTTGGCGACCGTGTGGAAGCACTCGTTCTTCAGAAGGAAGATAAAGAAGGTCGCTTGATCCTCTCCAAGAAGCGTGCTCAGTACGAGCGTGCCTGGGGCGAGATCGAAGGCAAGAAGGAGCGCGACGAGGTCGTTACAGGTTTGGTCATCGAAGTTGTTAAGGGTGGCTTGATCGTTGATATCGGACTGCGCGGATTCCTTCCAGCATCACTCGTTGAGATGCGTCGAGTACGCGATCTCACTCCTTATATAGGTAAGGAAGTTGAGTGCCGCATCATCGAACTTGATAAGAATCGCAACAACGTTGTTCTCTCACGTCGTGCTTACTTAGAGCAGACACAATCAGAGTCTCGCACCACATTCCTCAACCAGCTCACAAAGGGCCAAGTACGTACCGGTGTTGTCTCATCGATCGTTAACTTCGGTGCCTTCGTGGATCTCGGTGGAGTCGATGGTTTGGTACACGTCTCTGAACTCTCTTGGAAGCATATCGATCATCCAAGTGAGGTCGTCGAAGTTGGCGACGAGGTAACTGTAGAAGTTCTGGAAGTTGATTTCGAGCGTGAGCGTGTCTCACTCTCCTTGAAGGCAACTCAAGAAGATCCATGGCAGGCCTTCGCCCGCACACACACCATTAATCAAGTTGTTCCTGGTGAAGTAACCAAGTTGGTTCCATTCGGCGCCTTTATCCGCGTCTTTGAAGGAATTGAAGGCTTGGTTCACATCTCTGAGTTGGCCGAGCGCCACGTCGAGATCCCAGAGCAGGTTGTTCAAGTTGGCGATGAGCTCTTTGTAAAGATCATCGATATCGATCTAGAGCGTCGTCGTATCTCACTCTCTCTCAAGCAGGCTCACGAGGGTCATGAAGTCGAGATCGAAGCCTTTGATCCAACTCAATACGGCATGCCAGCTCGTTACGATGCAGAAGGAAACTTCATCTATCCAGAAGGTTTCGATGCTGATTCACAAGAGTGGAGTCCAGGCTTTGAAGCGCAACGCGAAGAGTGGGAGCGTCAATACGCCGAAGCTCAAGCCCGTTTCCTCGCGCATAAGAAGCAGAAGGCAGAGGCCAAAGCAGCAGATGCTGCCGCAACCCCAGCCGATGAGGTCGCTGAATAAGCGCACCCCAGATATAGAGTTCAAGGCCCTGGCGTTAAGTCGGGGCCTTTTACATTTTTATTAGCGGTTCCATCTCTCAGTGCACCTAGTTAAATTGCAATGGGTAGGCTTATCGAATGCTCCTCGTTGCCTTGACAGGTGGAATTGGCTCTGGAAAGTCGTTGGCCGCTGAGTACTTCGCAGCTTGCGGGGCGCAGATACTCGACTTCGACCAGTTAGCCCGAGATGTCGTTGAGCGAGGAACTGAAGGTTTTGATGAGATTATCGCCCGATTTGGCGATGGGGTTCTCAAGAACGGGGCGCTTGACCGCTCTCGATTAGCGGAGATTGTCTTCGCCGATGGGATCGCACGCAAGGACCTTGAAGCTATAACCCATCCCAAGATTCGAGAGGCCTTTGATGCCGTGGTAGCTAGCCTCGACCCGGATTCAATCTTGGTCTGCCAGATCCCGCTCTTGGCGGAGAGCTCCTATGCCTATCCCTTTGATTTCGTGGTGACTGTCAGTGCTGGCGAGGATACTCGCCGAGCCAGACTCATTAATCGCGGGATGAAGGATTATCAAGTGACCCAAAGGATGCAGGTGCAGGCTACTGATGCGCAGCGTGAGGCGATCGCAGACGCTGTTCTCATTAATAATGGCAGTGAAGACGAACTATTGCGCCAAGTCGAGAATCTTTATGAAGATCGACTCTACCCAGCGAGGATGGGGATGTAATGCGCCCAGTTACAGACCTGCAGCGCAAAGTAAAACCCTTCGAAGTAATCAGCGAGTACATACCTTCTGGGGATCAGCCCACTGCAATCGCAGAGTTAACCCGTCGCATTCAAGCAGGGGAGCGCGATGTCGTACTCCTGGGTGCCACTGGTACCGGAAAGTCAGCGACTACAGCTTGGCTGATTGAGCAGTTGCAATGCCCAACTCTGGTCCTTGCACCGAATAAGACTTTGGCCGCTCAATTAGCAAATGAGTTTAAGGAACTTCTACCTAACAATGCCGTTGAGTATTTTGTCTCGTATTACGACTATTACCAACCAGAAGCATATGTTCCCCAATCGGATACCTTCATCGAGAAGGACTCTTCTGTGAATGAAGAGGTAGAACGCCTCCGCCACTCGGCAACCAACTCATTACTCACCAGGCGTGATGTAGTAGTAGTTGCCACCGTCTCATGTATTTATGGATTGGGAACTCCGCAAGAGTATGTAGATCGCATGATCCGACTCCGCGTCGGCGATTCAGTAGAACGCAATCAATTATTACGTCGCTTTGTCGATGTGCAATACAAACGTAACGATATGGCTTTCGAGCGCGGCACCTTCCGCGTACGTGGTGATACCATCGAGATCATTCCAATGTACGAAGAGCATGCTATTCGCATCGAGATGTTTGGCGATGAGATCGAAAAGATCATGACCTTGCATCCGCTTACAGGTGAGATCATCCGCGATGAGATAGAGATGTATATATTCCCTGCCTCGCATTACTCTGCGGGGGATGAGACCATGAAGCGCGCCATCGCTCAGATCAATGAAGAGATGGAGGAGGCGGTTCTCAAATTTGAGAAGGCTGGAAAGTTGCTCGAAGCTCAACGACTACGCATGAGAACTACCTTCGATATCGAGATGATGCAGCAACTGGGTTTCTGCAGCGGCATCGAAAATTACTCGCGCCATATCGATGGTCGTGGCGCGGGATCTCCGCCAAACTGCCTACTCGACTATTTCCCGGAGGATTTCTTAGTTGTCATAGATGAGTCGCATGTAACCGTTCCTCAAATAGGCGCTATGCATGAGGGCGATGCATCTCGAAAGCGGACCTTGGTTGAGCATGGATTCAGACTTCCCAGTGCCTTAGATAACCGCCCCCTTCGATTCGACGAATTCCTCACCCGTAAAGGACAGACCGTCTATCTCTCTGCTACCCCTGGCAAGTATGAATTGGAGAAGGTGAAGGGTGATGTTGTTGAGCAGGTCATTCGCCCTACTGGGCTGATCGATCCAGCGATCATTCTCAAACCAATCAAGGGTCAGATTGACGATTTGGTCGCTGAAATCCGCTTACGCGCAGATCGCAATGAGAGGGTACTTGTCACAACTCTCACCAAGAAAATGTCAGAGGATTTGACGGATTATCTCTTGGGTCTAGGAATTCGAGTTCGCTACCTGCACTCCGAGGTTGACACCTTGCGGCGGGTTGAACTTCTCCGCGAGCTTCGCTCGGGGGAGTACGACGTATTAATTGGAATCAATCTTCTGCGTGAGGGGTTAGATCTCCCAGAGGTCTCACTTGTGGCGATTCTTGATGCCGATAAGCAAGGCTTTCTCCGTTCTGCGACATCACTTATTCAGACGATTGGTCGCGCCGCCCGAAATGTCTCCGGTGAAGTTCATATGTATGCCGATAGTGTTACAGCGGCCATGGCCCAAGCGATTGATGAGACAAATCGCAGACGCGCTAAGCAGGTGGCTTACAACCTAGAGAATGGCATTGATCCAACTCCGCTTCGCAAGAAGATCGCCGACATAACTGATCTCATTACAAAAGAGGCAGAGGATAGTCAGAGTTTGACGCAAGGCAGCAAGAATAAGGCGAATCAAACTCCCGCAATCAAACATCAACGTCTCTCTGGGGTCTCTCTACCGCGACAAGAGCTCCTTGCTCTCATAGAATCCCTCACTAATCAGATGAAGTCTGCCGCCGCAGAATTGCAATTTGAGCTGGCTGCAAGGCTGCGCGATGAACTGCGCGATCTAAAACGTGAATTACGAGGCATGGAGGAGGCAGGCGTATGAGTACCGAGCCTAACGATCGCCTCATTATTCGAGGAGCCCGCGAACATAATCTCAAAGATGTTTCGCTCGATCTCCCACGAAACTCGCTTATTGTCTTTACGGGCTTATCCGGCTCAGGAAAGTCTTCACTAGCCTTTGACACTATTTTTGCCGAGGGACAGCGCCGTTACGTTGAATCACTCTCCGCTTATGCTCGCCAATTCTTAGGTCAGATGGATAAGCCCGATGTTGATTTCATCGAAGG
>CAIMNT010000211.1 GCA_903842855.1 uncultured Actinomycetes bacterium | reverse complement strand
GATGAGGTTATCAATCATCCGCAGCGCTCTCTGTTGACCCAAGCTCTAATTGGAGATTCGGGGATTGATCCAATCTTGCATCTCTTTGATGCCAAAGTGGGAGATCAATACTTATTGTGCAGCGATGGATTAAGTTCGGTGCTCTCCGATCATGAAATCGCCACCATCATCAAGAAGTCAGATCCGCAGAAGGTTGTCGACCATCTTATTGACGCGGTCCACGAAAAAGGTGCTCCGGATAATGTCACGATCCTTTGGGTTGAAATAGTTGAAGGTACTCATGAACCGCAATTAGAACTTCTGGGAGCAGCACAAGTATGAACAATAAAATTTTCAATAGTCGATATGAACTTGGCGCCATGATTGGTACTGGTGGTATGGCCGATGTTTATATCGCTGAAGATTTGCGGCTACATCGCAAGGTGGCCGTCAAGATTTTGCGTAGTGATTTGGCTCGAGATCCAGCGTTTGTAGCGCGCTTCAAAAAAGAGGCGCTCGCTGCAGGTGGATTAAACAATTCAGGCATCGTCGCGGTCTTTGACTCTGGAGAAGATGGAGCAGATTCATACATTGTTATGGAGCTGGTCAAAGGTCATACCTTGCGTCAACTCTTGCAATCAGGTGTTGTGATGACACAAGATGAAGCAGTCAAGATTGTTACTGAAATTCTCGAAGCCTTGGATTATTCGCATACCCAAGGGATCATTCATAGAGACATTAAGCCTGGAAATATCATGATTACCGAGTCGGGCAAGGTTAAGGTGATGGACTTTGGTATTGCTCGAGCACTTGATGACATTGGTGCCACCATGACCAATACATGGAATGTGGTTGGAACGGCGCAGTACCTCTCACCCGAGCAGGCGACCGGCGAGTATGCAGATGCACGAAGTGATATCTATTCCGTTGGCTGTTTAATGTATGAACTTCTAGTTGGACGACCACCCTTTGTCGGCGATACTCCTGTGTCGATCGCTTTCCAGCATGTATCAGCCCCACTTCCAGCTCCATCGGATATTAATCCAGATATCGATCCAAACCTTGAAACCATTATAAAAGTTGCACTTCATAAGGATCCTAATGATCGCTACCAGGATGCTGGCGCAATGCTTGAAGACCTTCGCCGCGCTGCGCGTGGTGAGCAGGTAACAACCAAGATCAGGCGATCAAAGCCTCGTCGCAGATTTCTGTTGATTGGTGGAGTTGTAGTCGCGCTCATCCTTATTGCTGGTTCAACTCTATTAACAAAGACGCACTCACCAGTAACGCCATCGCTTCAAGTTCCCAATGTTGTTGGATTAACCGAAGCACAGGCTCGCGCTCTGCTCACGAACTTTCCCACCATCACCATTCAACAGGCACCATCTTCAACTATTCCTAAGGGTCGAATTTCAAGCCAACTACCTCTTGCCGATTCGAAAGTTATCCCTGGTAGCAGCATCACACTTAACGAATCATCTGGAGCCGGCAATACCTCAGTTCCAATCAATTTAGTTGGGCTCTCACTAACCGATGCCCGAAATGCACTTACTGCAGCAGGGTTAACAATTTCGCAAACTGTTTCGCAGGATTCAAATCAAGCACCTGGAACAGTTATTAGTGTCAATCCATCACCTGGAAGTATCTTGCAAGCTGGTACGGGAGTTATTCTGCAAATAGCCAGCGGAAGTTTGCAGGTTCCAAATCTGGTTGGCTTAACTCAAGTTCAGGCAATCACAACGCTCACACAAGCTGGATTCTTGGTGAGGACTGCGACCGCCTTTGACTCCACTCAAGCTGATCAAATTGTCTTGGCCCAAGCACCTGACGCTGGAACCACACAAAATATTGGAAGCACAGTTACGATCACGGTAAACACACAGCCAACTAATCCATAACCGATTAATTAAGAGCGAATTACAACGGGCGACATACCTTCCGAACGTGCGCGCGCACCTACATCACCACAGCGTTCTAGCCAGTTGCCGAGCATTTGATGCCCGTGCTCTGTGAGAACTGACTCGGGATGAAATTGAACTCCAGAGATTGGAAGTGTTCTATGTTCGATCGCCATCACAACACCAGAATCTGTTTTGCCAGTTACTTCTAGTTCAAATGGAAGTGTCTCTGGTTCAATAGCGAGAGAGTGATATCTAGTTGCGATAAATGGTGTTGGAAGATCTGCCAGCAGTCCAAGATTTGTGTGATGGACTATCGAGGTCTTGCCATGCAATAACTCAGGCGCGCGCGACACCGTTGCCCCGAAGGCGACACCAATAGCTTGGTGGCCAAGACAGACTCCTAAAAGCGGCATCCGATGTGCGGCGGCATATTTAACTAGTTCGATACTCGCCCCAGCAGCCTCTGGCGTTCCGGGTCCTGGGGAGATCAGAAGGCCACCAAAATTGCCCAAGGTGGAAAAATCCACCTCATCATTGCGGACCACTTTGACCTCGGCGCCAAGCTGACCTAGATACTGCACCAAGTTGTAGACGAACGAGTCATAGTTATCAACGACAAGTATGCGAGCCATGGGGTAAGGCTACCTATTGCAGAGAATCTGGGATTTTCTATATTGCTCTTATCGTGGTGTACCTTTTACTCATGCCTAAGTCCAAGAGCCGCAAGAAGGACCCGCTCTACATTCCGGAAGAGATAGCCCACATGGCTCCACTTCCCAAGGAGAGCCCAAAATGGCTGGCTCCTCTCATGTTGGCAGGCTTCCTGGTCGGTTTGGTCTGGATCGTTATCTACTACGTCAGCAATACCGGCTACCCAATCCCACATATCGGGGCTTGGAACATGGTTATCGGCTTTGGCTTCATCGCGGCGGGCTTCAGCCTCGCGACAAAATGGCGTTAATTACCTCTTAATTACACCGCTGTAATTCTCCACACCGTGGATAAACCCTGTGGAAAACTTCGGCTATTTCTCAGGAAATCCCCAGCGAACTAGAGAATCCTCTCTCGTGTGCCCATCTATGGGTGTAGAAACAGTTCCGTGGAGGATTAAAAAATGACCGCACTTAAAGAGAGAGTCACCGTGGCAGATTCATCCAATTCCAATTTGCAGAGAATTCTCGTGGTAGATGATGAGAGTTCCATCAGTGAACTAATTGCGACCAGCCTTCGTTTCGTAGGTTTTGATGTCCGCACCGCAGCTACCGGCTCACAAGCCCTGACGATTGCAGAAGAATTTAAACCTCACGCCTTGATCCTTGATGTGATGCTGCCAGACCAAGATGGCTTTGAAGTCTGTCGCCAACT
>CAIMNT010000210.1 GCA_903842855.1 uncultured Actinomycetes bacterium | reverse complement strand
CTCTTGAAAGGAAGTGCTGCGCCTGCGAGAATAGCGCTGACTCCGAATTGTAATTTTCTTTAGCCCTGTTAACATCCTCTCACTCTTGACTAGGGAAATCTTCGCAACGACGGGATCATTTTTCCTCAACCCTCAATCGGAGGCTCTACGTGCGTAAACGAACCAGAATTCTCATTTCAATTATTTCGACGGCGCTACTTGCCACATCGATGTTAACTGGCACTAACGCTGCGCTCGCTGCAGATGGTGGCATGGCGCCATACGACGCCTCGCATGCAGGCGGAACAGTCACTCTCGTTGCCGCTGCAGCCGCTGGTTCTCTCGATCCTAAGATCAATTACACCGGTCAATATTGGGAGCTCTACCAAGCCTCGTACGACGGTCTACTTGGATTTAAATATGCCGATGGAAAGGGCTCTTTCCAGATCGTTCCGGATCTAGCTACCGCTCTACCAATCTTCAGTAACGGTGGGAAGACCCTGACCTTCACGCTCCGCAGCGGAATCAAGTTCTCTAATGGACAACCAGTGACCGTGGCAGATGTAAAGGCCTCATTCGTACGTATCTTCAAAGTCTCCTCTCCAACGGCGGGTTCCTTCTACAACGGGATTGTCGGCGCAGATGCATGCTTGAAGGTTCCAGCAACCTGCAACCTTGATAAGGGTGTTGTAGTAGATCCTAAGAAGAATTCGGTCGTGATCAATCTCGTTGCTCCTGATGAGACCATCACTTCTAAGCTTGCAGTGCCTCACGCAGTGATCAATCCAGCTTCCTCTCCAGTAAAGGATGCAGGCACAACCCCAATTCCAACAACTGGTCCGTATATGTTCAAGTCATATGACCCAAATAAAGAGTTGGTAATGGTGCGAAACCCTTACTTCAAGGAGTGGTCACATGATGCTCAACCTCAGGGATATCCAGATGAGATCGACTATAAGTTTGGGGTCACTCCAACCGCACAGGTAACTGCTGTTGAGAACAACCAAGCTAACTGGGTTTACGATCCTATTCCTGCAGATCGCCTCAATGAAATTGGAACTAAGTACGCAACACAAGTGCACGTTAATCCTTTGACTGCCATGTGGTACCTACCAATGAATGTAAACATTGCACCATTTAATAATGTGAAGGCTCGCCAAGCAGTGAACTACGCAATCGATCGCGCCGCAATGGTCAAGATCTTCGGCGGAACTCAACTGGCTGCACCGGTCTGCTCATTCTTACCACCTAATTTCCCTGGCCACGTTGATTATTGTGGCTACACAAAGGGTGCAACTCCAGATAAGCCTGCGACTGCCTGGTCTGCTCCAGATCTAGCTCTTGCCAAGAAGTTGGTAAAGGAGTCTGGAACCGCAGGTCAGCCAGTTGGAATCGTCGTCTCTGATGATGATGTCAATAAGCAGATGGGTGTCTACCTACAATCTGTTTTGAACTCAATTGGCTATAAGGCAACGGTGAAGCCGATCTCTGGAAATATTCAATTTACATATATCCAGAACACTAAGAACAAAGTTCAGATCTCGGTAACTCAGTGGTATCAGGATTACCCTGCTGCATCAGATTTCTTGAACGTACTTCTTGGTTGCGCCTCATTCACGCCAAACTCTGATTCATCCATCAATATGGCCGGTTATTGCAACCGCCCATTCGATGTAGAGATGCAGAAGGCAATGGGACTTGGTCTGACCAACCCAACTGCTGGAAACAAGCTATGGGGTCAACTAGACGAGCAGGTCATGAAGGATGCACCTGTCGCCGTCGCCTTCACTCCAAAGCAACTCGACTTCATCTCCTCTGGAACGAAGAACTACCACTTCTCACTCCAGTACAAGATGTTCGTTGATCAGTTACAGACCAAGTAAAGGGGAATAGACCCCGCTATCGTGGCACTAAAAGAGAGTAGCAATGCGATCTTCTCGGAATCTCCTGGGAAGATCGCATTGCGCACCCTCCGCAAAGATAAACGCTCCATTATCTCGTTAGCGATTTTGGGTTTTATAGTCTCTATTTCATTGCTCGCTCCTGTTTACTCGCACTACATCGCGCATACCAATCCATTTAATTCAACTCTCGATGCCACAACAACCATCGGTGGCAAAGTAGTTTCGGTACTTCAACCTTCTACAACTGGTCTTGGCCTTGGAGTAACTCCCATCGGTCCAACGTGGAATCTGCGCGGCTACTTTCTCGGCGCTGACGGACAAGGCCGTGATGTCTTAGCCCGCCTGCTCTATGGAGGCCGCAATACCCTCTTAATCGGTGTATCTGCCGGAGTGATCTGCATCTTCCTGGCTCTCTTAATCGGCGTAGTTGCCGGCTATCGCAAAGGGTGGATCGATGCGGTTCTTTCGCGACTTCTCGATGTCATTTGGGCATTTCCCGTTTATCTATTGGCAATCAGCCTCTCGGTAGTTCTTCTTACCTCTGGCTTAACCATTGGATTTATTCATTTAGGACCCGGCTCATTCGCCCTCCCGATATTCATTATCGGAGTTGTTTATATTCCCTACGTGGCGCGCCCCATCAGGGCTCAAGTGTTGGCACTTCGTGAACGTGAATTTGTGCGGGCAGCTGTAGGTATCGGAGCCAAAGATTCAACTATTATCTTTCGCGAAATTCTCCCTAATATTATTCCGAGCGTTTTAGTCTTTATTCCGATCATTGTGGCTCTTTGCATGCTTACCGAGTCGGCGCTCTCGTTTCTCTCGATCGGTGTCCAACCACCTCAAGCCTCATGGGGAACGATTATTAACGATGGTCTTGCGCTGCTTTACACAAGGCCGCTGGTTGGTATCGCACCAGGCTTGTTGATCGTTTTGACCGCCGCATCGCTCAATCTTTATGGCGATGCAGTTCGGGACGCCTTAGATCCAAAGACGCGCGCACGAGGTGATGCGTGATTGCATTTATTGGGCGTCGATTTAGCGCCATGATCTTCGTTCTTGTTTCGATCTCTATCCTGGTCTTTCTGATCTTCTTTGCAACTCCAGGTGTCGATCCAGCGGCGAGAATTGCGGGCCGCAACGCTGACCAACAAACGTTGATGCAGGTACGCCACTCCTTCGAGTTAGATAAGCCGCTGCCGGTTCGCTACCTCTCGATGATGCGCCATTTATTTGTTTCCAGAGATCTCACCTCGTATGTGAATCGCGG
>CAIMNT010000209.1 GCA_903842855.1 uncultured Actinomycetes bacterium | reverse complement strand
GTCCGTCACATCATTAAGAGCCAGAACCTCTCTCTCGAGAAATACCACGATGATTTCGCCAAGACCTTGGGTGAAGTTCTCCTCACGCCCACAGAGATCTACTCGCTGGATTGCCTGGCGCTCCACCGCGGCCTTAAAGAGAAGCTCCACGGATATGCCCACATCACCGGCGGCGGATTGGCTGCCAATACCGCCCGAGTTATCCCGAGCCACCTCACCGCTACCTTTGACCGCACCACCTGGGCACTTCCAGCGGAGATGGCCTACCTGGCCCAAGTTGGAGAGGTCGCCCAGCCGGATTTAGAGAAGACCTGGAACTGCGGGATCGGAATGGTGGCCATCGTGGACTCACACTCGGCCGATCTAGCCCTGCGCAGCCTGGCTGCGCGCGGCATGAAGGCCTGGGTCTGTGGGAAAATTGAGCGTAGAACCGCCGAAAGTGGCGCCGCATTGGTGGGTAACTACCAAGCGCGATAACCTTCGCACCTGACGAAATTACACATAAAGATAGATACATAGAAGAAGGAGGTCTCGCTATGGGGCGTGGCCGACAGAAAGCTAAAGCGACCAGAGTCGCACGCGATCTTAAGTATTCCGGTCCAGATATGGATCTGGAGCGTCTAGCAAAGGAACTTCACGGTGAGGTGCCAGTAAGCACAACAGTCACCGATGAGAGTGATGAAGATCCATATGCAGATGATAATTACGCCAAGCGCGCGTAATTAATTTATTCACGCAATAATAAATTCATGCGTCCAACACCCTACGTTGCATCCCTGCGGGTGTATGAGCCAATCGACGCCTTTGAGCCCGCAGATCAATTACGTTGGCAAGCAATCCCAATTACTTCTTCCACGGGGTATGACGAACAGATCCGCGCACTGCGCAGGTTGATCTCTGCAGAACCTCCAGCACTCACCGCTGATGGAGCGCACATCCTTGAATTTGAAGGCAAACGTTATGTAGCTCCGTGGAGTACCGCGGCAAGATCATGGGCAGCCTTGGCAACTTTCAAAGAATCGATGCCGGTTAATGTGGCGCGTTACTTTGTTCCCTCAAACGTTGAAGAAGCCATTCTTATTAACTCTGAAAACGTTGAAGATAAAGTCCCACACATACTTACCGAGACTTGGATCATTCCACCTCGTTGGTTTTCATTATTTGAACCAGATGAGAGATTGCGTGGTCATAACGAAGATGGCGCTTTTACCGTTTTAAGAACCTCTGTATCCAATGCAAAGAAGCGGTGCATGTTCACTCATCAGAGCGTTGTCGGTGCATTTGGAAATGGACCTATCGAGCAAGAGATCGCGGATCTTCTTGAATGGCTCAATATGTTCCACCCAGAATCATTGGTAGAACTCGATTACGGTGGGCTGGCTAATTATTTGGAGCAGACCCTCAAAGAAGATGGATTTGAAGGACTTGAGGCAGATTCCTCGGTCGAAGATATCCAACTCTCTTTAGGCGGCTTATCCTCCGGCGACGGGGCCAAGGCTGGCCTCGGTTATGAGCGCTTGATCTCGAGATGGCGCAAGGTCGCGGCTCTGGAGCAGGCCACCTAAGCCGAGAAAAAACTTTGCTTTACCCCTTGTCATAACGGTCTGATAACAGGAATACTGCACCCATATCGGTGCGAAATGGACATTTCGCCAAATCACCAATGGGGGCGACGATGAGCGAACAAGAGACTTTGCTGACGCCATCGGAAGTTGCCGCTTTATTTAGAGTAGATCCCAAGACAGTCACACGTTGGGCTAAAGCAGGAAAATTAACAAGTATTCGTACGCTAGGTGGCCATCGCCGTTACAAAGAGTCTGAGGTCACCGCCCTCTTGAAATCAATTCCGGGCAGCATCTCTACAAATTAATTAAGCGTGGCTCGGGACAGGATCGAACTGTCGACCTCACGATTTTCAGTCGCGCGCTCGTACCAACTGAGCTACCGAGCCAATATTTCTCACGCTTTTGGTGCGTGCGATAAAGGTATTTAGCGACCCAGACGGGACTTGAACCCGCGACCTCCGCCGTGACAGGGCGGCGCGCTAACCAACTGCGCTACTGGGCCAAACTTATTTTCATAAGTTAGCTGTACT
>CAIMNT010000208.1 GCA_903842855.1 uncultured Actinomycetes bacterium | reverse complement strand
TATGCAATTTGATGCTTTGCAGCCCGGTAAGCCTGTACAGGTCGACGTTGCTGGAAAACCTGTCTGTGTTACACGAGTCGGAGATGAAGTCTTTGCGGTTTCGAATATCTGCACTCATTCATATGCCGAGCTCTCGGATGGCGAAGTAAAAGAGTTCACCATCGAGTGTTGGCTACATGGGGCTGAATTTGATCTACGGACTGGCGAAGCGTTAACGCTGCCGGCTACGGAGGCTCTTGAAACATATGATGTTGCAAAAGTTGGAAATGAAATCACCATTAAAGAGAAGACGAAGGAGAGCTAAATGAGCACATTGGAGATTAAGGGACTTCGCGTCTCGGTCATCACAGAAGAGGGCTCAAAGGAGATCCTTCGTGGCGTGGATTTAACTATTAACTCGGGCGAAGTCCATGCGATCATGGGACCCAACGGTTCTGGTAAGTCCACCCTTGCCTATTCAATTGCAGGACATCCCAAGTACACAATCACATCAGGTTCAGTCACATTGGATGGGGTGGATGTGCTTGAGATGACTGTCGATGAGCGTGCCAAGGCCGGTCTCTTCTTAGCGATGCAATATCCGGTAGAAGTTCCAGGCGTTTCGGTCTCAAATTTCCTTCGCACTGCAGTCACTGCTGTTCGCGGCGAAGCCCCAAAGGTTAGAACTTGGGTCGGTGAGGTCAAAGAAGCTATGTCTGCCCTCTCAATGGATCCGGCCTTTGCCGAGCGCAATGTGAATGAGGGATTCTCGGGCGGAGAGAAGAAGCGCCATGAAATCTTGCAAATGGAGCTCTTAAAACCAAAGATCGCAATTCTCGATGAGACAGATTCAGGTTTGGATGTCGATGCTCTTCGCATTGTCTCTGAAGGAGTGAACCGAGTTAAAGAGAATCAGAACCTGGGAATAATGCTGATTACTCACTACACCCGCATTCTGCGCTACATCAAACCCGACTTTGTCCACGTATTCGCTGGTGGCCGCATAGTTGAAGAAGGTGGACCAGAACTCGCCACTAAGTTGGAAGAGAATGGATACGCGGAGTACGTCACCGCTTAAATATGGATTCTCTACTCGATGTTGCCGCTATTAAGCGCGACTTTCCCATTTTTCAAGAGCCCATGCGTGGTGGCAAACGACTGGTCTTTCTTGATAGTGGCGCAACGAGTCAGAAACCCATTCAGGTTCTAGATGCGGAGAGCAATTTTTACGCGACCAACAACGCAGCGGTTCATCGCGGGAGCTATTACCTAGCTGAACGCGCTAGCGAGGCGTATGAAGGTGCGCGTCTGAAAGTGGCCGGCTTCCTAGGTGTTAGCGCAGATGAAGTTATTTTCACTAAGAGCGCAACGGAGAGTTTGAATTTATTGGCAGTCTCTTTCGAGCGCAGCAAGGGTGCGCTACATATCGGTGCTGGTGATGAGATAGTAGTATCCGAGTTGGAGCACCACGCAAATCTCTTGCCGTGGCAGCAATTGGCGCAGCGAACTGGCGCCACGCTCAAATGGTTCTCCATGAATGAGGATGGGTCGCTCGATCTCACAAATGTGGATCAGATCATCACGCCTAAAACCAAGGTTGTTGCAATCACCCATCAATCCAATGTCTTAGGTTCGGTTCCAGATTTAGCTCCTATAGTTACGGCAGCTCACGCAGTCGGTGCAGTCGTAGTGCTGGATGGATGTCAATCGGTACCTCATCAAGTCGTGGATCTTCAAGCACTCGTAGTCGACTTCATTGTCTTCTCGGGTCACAAGGCTCTCGGTCCAACCGGTATCGGGGTGCTTTGGGGACGCATAGAACTCCTCGATCAGATGGAACCTTTCCTTTACGGTGGTTCGATGATTGAGACGGTCACAATGACTGAGTCAACGTGGGCGCCGGTTCCAAAGCGCTTCGAAGCAGGCGTGCCCAACATGGCTCAAGCAGTGGGACTTGCAACCGCTCTCGATTACCTTTCTAATGTGGGACTGGCCAAAATTCACCAATGGGAGTTGTCATTAACTGAGTATGCCCTTGCGGGACTTAAAGAGATCGAAGGAGTCAAGATTGTTGGACCCCAAGGGATCACAAACCGCGGGGGAGTGATCTCATTTACTATCGATGGCTTACATCCCCATGATGTCGGTCAGGTTATGGATCAGTACGGTGTCGCAGTTCGCACCGGCCATCATTGTGCCTGGCCCCTCATTAGAAAACTTGGTTTAACTGGAACCACTCGCGCCTCCTTCTACCTCTACAATGATTTTTCAGATGTCGATGTATTAATTGAATCCGTTATTGGTGCTCGCGATTATTTTTGGAAACGTTAATGGAACTTGACTCACTCTATCAAGAGGTAATCCTTGATCATTACAAGAAGCCGCATCACAAAGGAGTTCCAACGGGTGCAATTCAAGTTCACCATGTCAACCCTAACTGTGGTGATGAGATAACACTTAGCCTTGACATTAAGGACGGGATCGTAAGAGATTTAATTTGGGATGGGGTGGGCTGTTCTATCTCCCAAGCCAGCGCCTCCATCATGAGCGATCTGGTAGATGGAAAGCCAGTGGCGACTGCGCAGGTCGCACTCAAAGAGTTCACGGAACTCATGCAGAGCAAAGGTGCTATCAGTGGGGATGAAGATATCCTTGAGGATGCCATAGCTCTAGCTGGCGTATCGAAGTTTCCGGCACGAGTAAAGTGTGCCTTGTTGAGTTGGATGGCTTTTAAAGACGCGGCAATTCAGAATGGAGCAGAACTATGAGTCAACAGCTTGCAACACTCGATGAAGTCACCGAGGCGCTTAAAGATGTCATAGATCCCGAGTTAGGTATCAATGTTGTCGACCTGGGCTTGGTATATGAGATGAGCGTAAGTGAAGAGAATATCGCCGTCCTCTCTATGACCCTCACGTCGGCCGCTTGCCCACTGCAAGATGTCATTGAAGATCAGGCTCGCCAAGTTCTAGCAGACATCACATCTGATGTGCATATAAATTGGGTCTGGATGCCACCGTGGGGTCCAAACAAGATCACCGATGATGGGCGCGAGCAATTACGCGCCATCGGTTTTAACGTCTAACTCTTATTAAGGATTAATTATGTCGATGGCCGCACGCGGTGGTGGTGGCGCACACTCAGCGATGCGCTCTTTGACTCGCGACCCTGCGGTTAAAGATATTAAGTTGAAGCCAGGAACCTTAAAACGCATCTGGAGTTTCGCAGAGCCATTTAAGTTTTATCTCTTTATATTTCTCTTGACCATCATTGCAGATTCTTTTTTAACGGTGGCATCTCCGCTTCTTCTAAAAAATCTCATTGATAAGGGAGTAATTCCTCGCAATGGTCGGGTTGTCACGGAGTTAGCTCTGATAGTTGGCCTTATCGCCATACTTGATACCGGAGTAAGTATGATATCGCGCTGGTTCTCCTCTCGCATTGGTGAGGGTTTGATCTACGAGATGCGCACTCAGGTCTTCTCACATATTCAAAAGCAATCAATCGCATTCTTCACCCGGACCCAGACTGGCGCGCTCATCTCGCGTATTAACTCGGATGTGATGGGTGCCCAAAACGCATTTACGAACACGCTCTCTGGGGTCTTGAGCAATATTTTGACGCTCACATTAGTCGCTGCGGCAATGGCGACCCTCTCCTGGCAGATCACTCTCGCCTCACTCGCACTGCTTCCACTCTTCCTCATTCCGACCAAATGGGTTGGCAAAAAGATTCAAAGCTTGACGTTGGCATCCTTCAACCTCAACGCCGAGATGGCTTCAACGATGTCTGAGAGATTTAATGTATCCGGCGCCTTACTGGTCACTCTTTATGGAAAACCAACCCGTGAGCACGAAAGCTTCAGGGTGAAGGCAAGACGTGTGGCCGATATTGGAATTCAAACCGCGATGCTCAATCGCATCTTCTTCATGACTATTACAACTATCGCTGCCTTAGCAACTGCCTTGGCATATGGAATCGGAGGACACCTTGCTATCTCAGGGGCGATCACAGTTGGATCTCTTCTTGCGATAACAACGCTCCTCGCTCGTCTCTACGGTCCACTTACATCGCTTTCAAATGTAAGGGTAGATGTGATGACCGCTCTCGTCTCTTTCGAGCGAGTCTTCGAAGTTTTAGATCTGCAGCCCATGGTTCATGACAAGGCACTGGCCGCGCCTATCCAAGATGCTCGACCTTCGATCGAGTTTGATCATGTGCAATTCGCATATCCTAAAGCGAGTGAAATCTCCTTAGCATCGCTGGAATTGGCAGCTAAGTTAGAGATGGTTGATTCCGGAATTGTGCTTCAAGATATCTCGTTCTTCTGCGAACCAGGATCTTTTACAGCAATAGTTGGTCCATCTGGAGCTGGAAAGAGCACTATCTCCGGACTTGTTCCGCGCCTATACGATGTCACTCGAGGAAGTATCAAAGTGGCAGGTGTGGACGTTCGCGAGATCACTCTGTCATCGCTGCGAAATGAGATAGGAGTCGTCACTCAGGATTCCCATATGTTCCATGATTCGATTGAAGCCAACCTGCGATATGCCAAGAGCGATGCAACGTTCTCCGAGATTCAAGCTGCTTGTGAGGCAGCTCAGATTTGGAACTTTATAGCGAGCCTTCCCAATGGCTTAGAGACAATCGTAGGAGAGCGGGGCCATCGCCTCAGTGGTGGAGAGAAGCAAAGACTCGCCATCGCCAGACTTTTGCTTAAATCTCCGAGTATCGTCATTCTCGATGAAGCGACTGCTCACCTGGATTCTGAAAATGAGGCGCTCGTTCAATCTGCTCTTGAAGTTGCGCTAGAAGGTCGAACCAGCATTGTGATCGCCCACCGACTATCTACAATTCAAAAAGCAGATCAGATATTGGTGCTTGATGGAGGATTTATTGTGGAACGTGGAACCCATGAAGAGCTCGTCGCACTCGGAGGGCTTTACTTTGATCTTTATCAGAGACAGGTATTAAGTAGCGCTATTTAATTAGTTATCTGTAATTTGTAAGCGCTGATCGCGCATAATGGCGTTCTTGCCAGTTATGGTTTCACGTCCAGCATTTGCAATCACGACGGCGATGTACGGAAGAAAGACCGCCCCTGCCATAGCGAACCAACGGTATGGATTGGGTAAGAAGATGGTCGAGATGAAGCAAGCTGTTCGCAGCATCATCGAGTAGAAATAGCGACGCTGCCTGCCACGTTGCTCATCCGAAAGCCCAGATTGAGCGTTAGTTATAACGACTACATCAGATTTCTTATTGATCTGATCTCTGCGGCGGCTCACGGCGTAAGCCTACGGCTGGCGATTAATTCGCGCCTCTTTTAAGTACGCATGAGTAGTGGCTAATCTGCTCCCATGACTTCATCACCAGTGAGCCCACGAATCGTTTTTGTGACAGGGGGCAACAGGGGAATAGGTCTGGCGATTGCCCGAACATTTGCCAAGCTAGGAGACCTAGTTATTGTCTCCTACCGCAGCGGCGCAGCACCCGATGGTTTAGTCGGTGTTCAGATGGATGTAACTAGCCAAGAGAGTGTGAACGCTGCCTTCGCTGAGATAGAGGCCACATATGGATCTGTAGATGTGCTTGTGGCAAATGCTGGTGTAACTCGCGATGGGCTGACAATGCGCATGAGCGAAGAAGATTTCATCTCGGTGGTGGAGACCAACCTCACCGGAACGTTTAGAACGGTACAGAAGTCGATCTCACCAATGGTGAAGAAGCGAAGTGGGAGAGTCATTCTTATTGGCTCGGTAGTGGGTCTCATGGGTTCGGCCGGTCAGGCTAACTACGCATCAACCAAGAGTGGATTAATTGGTATGGCACGTTCATTAGCCCGAGAATATGGCTCTCGCGGAGTTACCTTTAATGTTATTGCGCCTGGATTTGTTGAGACAGATATGACCTCGACGTTGAGTGAGACTTTGCGTGAAAAGTATGTTGCAGCAATCCCTCTGGGGAGATTCTGTTCTCCCGAAGAGATAGCCGAAGTCGTTAAATTCGTCGCCTCTCCAGAGGCGAGTTACATCACAGGAGCAGTTATTCCGGTCGACGGAGGAATGGGTATGGGTCACTAATGGCGCTATTAACTGGCAAGAACATCTTGGTAACGGGAGTAATCACCGATGGCTCCATTGCCTTCCACATTGCCAAGTTGGCTCAGGAGGAGGGTGCCAACGTTGTACTTACCGGATTTGGACGAGGGCTCAGTCTCACCACTCGCATTGCCGGACGCCTGCCGCATCCTGCACCAGTAATCGAACTCGATGTAACTAACTCCGATCACCTTGCCGCACTCTCCTCCGAGGTAAAGAAGCACGTGCCGCATCTCGATGGTGTTGTTCACTCCATCGGTTTCGCGCCTCAATCTGCTTTAGGTGGAAACTTTTTGAATACCGAGTGGGAAGATGTAGCGATTGCGCTTCACACATCTACCTTCTCCTATAAATCCCTAGCTATCGCCGTTCGAGATCTCTATCCAGAATCTGGTGCCAGCATCGTGGGGCTCACCTTTGACGCGACCGTGGCCTGGCCAAAATACGACTGGATGGGCGTTGCCAAGGCCGGGCTCGAATCCGCCAACCGATACCTCGCTCGCGACCTGGGGAGTGAGAATATTCGGGTTAATCTCATTGCAGCTGGCCCCATAACCACAATTGCCGCCAAATCGATCCCTGGTTTTGAGGAGTTCGAGAGGGTCTGGAATGGTCGCTCGCCGCTCTCGTGGGATTTTGGCGATCCAGAGCCGGCAGCCCGTGGCGCGGTAGCGCTGCTCTCGGATTGGTTCCCAATGACGACGGGGGAGATCATCCACGTCGATGGGGGCCTGCACGCCATCGGCGGTTAACCTCACCGATTTCACCCTTCAGGCTGGCTCAGGGTATCCTTGGACTATCAAGTGGAGTTTGTCGCTCCCACCTCATCGGCCTCGGCTGATTGGTCAAGAACACGCTCACCTTTTTGGTGGGTCTATTTTTGCGCGACTTAACTCTCTTGCGTCAGTAATTATCTAGAGAGGAAGAGTTATCAGCGCCGAACAAAGAATCAATGATCGAATCCGAGCCTCGGAAGTTCGTCTAATTGGTTTTTCCGGTGAGCAGGTTGGAATCGTAGCTACCGCTACTGCCCTTGAAATGGCAGAAGAGGTAGGACTAGATCTCGTAGAGATCTCACCCGACGCCAAGCCGCCCGTCTGCAAAATCATGGATTTCGGAAAGTACAAGTACGAGATCGCACAAAAAGCCCGTGAGGCGAGACAGAACCAGACCCACATTGTGGTTAAAGAGATTCGTTTTGGATTGAAGATTGAACCTCATGACTATGAGACCAAGAAGGCTCACATCGAGCGCTTTCTCAAAGGCGGAGACAAGGTGAAGGTAACGGTTCAGTTCAAAGGAAGAGAACAGACTCGTCCCGAGATGGGCTACCGATTGTTGATGAAACTCTCGGAGGAGATCGCAGAGTTTGG
>CAIMNT010000207.1 GCA_903842855.1 uncultured Actinomycetes bacterium | reverse complement strand
TTGCGAGCAAATCAGCTCATCTCTACATGGATGACGGAAGGTATGCCTATCTCTGTCAGAGAAGCTAATGGCGAAGAGTCTACAAAACTAGCCTGGATAGTCGATTTCAATAAGCCTGAAAATAATGAATGGCTTGCTGTCAATCAATTCACAGTAACCCATGATTCTGACGCAGGTAGCCGCAGACCCGACGTGGTCCTATTTCTCAATGGCTTGCCAATTGTTGTTATTGAGCTAAAGAGTCCAGATAACGAAGATGAAAATGTTTGGAAAGCGTTTAATCAGATACAGACCTATAAAGAACAGATATCTCGTTTGTTTTACTACAACGTAGCCCTTGTCATTGCGGATGGGTCAGATGCAATGGTGGGAAGCCTAACTGCAGACAAAGAGAGATTTACTAAGTGGCGTTCGGTAGATGGAATCGAACGAGACCCACATGGTGCTTTTGGGCATACCCAAACTTTAATTGAGGGGTTTCTAAATCCAAAGAATCTACTTGAAGTAATCCAGCACTTCTCGATTTTTGTATCGGGCAAACACATATACAAAATGCTTCCTGCCTATCACCAGTTCTATTCAGTTGAGAAGGCATATCAAAGGGCATTAATTGCGAGCGCAGAAAATGGCGATGGTCGCGGTGGTCTAATGTGGCATACGCAAGGCTCCGGAAAGAGTTATGAAATGTCATGTTTGGCTGGGATGCTGACAACTAGCAAAGAGCTAAAGAATCCAACGGTGGTTGTAGTCACAGATAGAAATAACCTTGACCACCAGCTATTCGATATCTTCGTTGATGCCAAGGCTTTGATGCGCCAAACACCTGAGCAAGCTGATTCACGCCAGGAATTAAGAGAACTAATAGGTAATCGAGCATCAGGTGGCGTTATCTTTACAACTATTCAGAAATTCGCACCCGATGACGGAGAAAAGACCTTCCCTGCACTTACCGAGCGCCGAAATGTCTTTGTCTTTACCGATGAAGCCCACCGCTCCCAATATGGCTTCTCTGCTCGAATTGCAGGTGACACATTTAAGGTCGGCTATGCCCAGCATCTTAGAGATGCCCTACCTAACGCCACATTTATTGCCTTTACAGGAACCCCTGTTGCTGCGGCTGATAGAAATACTCGACAAGTCTTTGGAGATGAAATCGATATTTATGACATGCTCCAAGCCAATGAAGATGGGGTAACAGTACCTATCTACTACGAGAGTCGACTGGTCTCACTGGAGCTGCCTGATGATGCTAAAAAAGAACTTAATGAGCTCGCTGAAGAGTTAATCGTAGATGAGGATGAGATAGCCCAATCAACTCTCAAACAGCGCTGGGCTGCAATCGAGCAGATTGTTGGAGCTGAGCCTCGGATAGAGAAGATTGCCCAAGACATAATCACTCACTTTGAGGCAAGGTGTGCTTCACCAATTATGGCAGATGGTAAAGCCATGGTGATTGGTATGAGTCGCAGTATCTGTGTCGACCTCTATGACCAGATAATCAAACTTCGCCCTGAGTGGCACGATAGTGATTACCGCAAAGGTGCAATAAAGATTATTTTCCACTCCTCAGCATCCGATAATGAAAAGATTCGTCCCCATGCCTACACAAAGCCACAGAAGGAAGAGCTAGAAGAGCGCTTCAAAGACCCTGATGACCCGCTAAAAATTGTCATAGTTCGGGATATGTGGCTCACTGGATATGACTCACCACCTTGCCACACCATGTATGTAGATAAGCCTATGAAGGGCGCGAATCTAATGCAGGCTATTGCACGCGTGAATCGTGTCTTTAAGGATAAACCTGGTGGACTTGTCGTTGATTACATAGGCATTGCCACTGAACTCAAAGAGGCGCTGAAGGATTACACAGCTAGTAGTAGGAGCAAAGTTCCTGTTGAGATTATTGATGAGGCACTCGGCGTCTTCTTTGAAAAGCTCACCATTATTCATGACATGCTACATGGTTGCTCAATTGATGGATTTATGGAAAAACCTCACTCAGTTATTCCTGCGGTAGCTAATTTTATTTTAGGTATTCATGAGGGTAAAAAACGATTTGCCGATGCATCTGCTGGGTTATCAAAGGCTCATGCTTTAGTAAATAGTCATTCCAGTGCCATTAAGTACCGTGAAGAGGTGGCGCTTTATCAGGCTATTCGGGTGATGCTCACAAAGAGTGAAACAACGACCAAGACCATGAAGGATGCAGAGCGAGACCTTCTCATGCGGCAGGCGCTATCTAAGGGGATAGTTCCAGAGGGAATTATCGACATCTTCAGTGCGGCAGGACTGACCAGACCCGATATCGGACTCCTCTCTGAGGAATTTCTGCGCGAGATTCGTGCCATGAAGGAGAAAAACCTCGCCTTTGAGGCGCTCAGCCGACTCCTTAAGGGTGAGATAAAAGCACGCTTTAGGACCAATGTGGTTCAGCATTCGCTCTATTCAGATTTACTTGAGGGTGCGCTCGCTAGGTATCGCAATCGAAGTATCGAAACAGCTCAGCTAATTGAAGAGTTAATCGATATGGCAAAGAAGCTTAATGAGCAGATTAAGGCGGGAAATCCAGATGGATTAACAGACTATGAAGTGGCATTTTATGATGC
>CAIMNT010000206.1 GCA_903842855.1 uncultured Actinomycetes bacterium | reverse complement strand
GCATCTCGCTTGGCTCCCAAAAATGTCTGTCGAAACAGAGTTGGAACTTTGCTTGGGAGTGAGATGAGAGACTTGATAGAGGTCGAGAAGAAATTTGATCCAAGTGACCAGGTGTCATGAAGAGAGGTAACGACGCCTTCGCGCTGCAGGCCAATCTTGCTGATGATTCCCAGCATCCCGTAACTCTTACCCGAAACCGTCACCTGTTTTGGTGTTACGACGAGCAAGAGCGACTGTCCCGATCGATTTATTTGGAGAGATACCGGCTTCCCCGCTGAATTGCGAATAATTTGTATATCGCTACTCCAGTCAGTTACAACTTTTCCGTTGATGGAGAGAATCCGATCCCCGGGAAGAAGCCCAGCACTCTTGGCTGGAGAAGCCGTAGCCCCCGCAGTGCATGCACTAGAAGTGGCGCTGGTATTGAGGCATGGCAAGACCTGGTCAATCACGGGCAAGGTAGTCGAAACACCGATACCAAAGAAGATTACAAATAGCAGAAAAAATCCAATGATGAAGTGGCTAACGGATCCGGCGCCAAGGACTACTAACCTGCGTGGTGCAGATGCTTTAACGAAAGCACGTGGTTCATCTTCAGGACTCAACTCCTCTTCGGTCGACATTCCGACGATACGGCAGTAACCACCGGCTGGAATGGCTTTAACGCCGAACTCAGTCTCTCCGCGAGTAAATGACCAGATCTTGTAGCCAAACCCTAAGAAGAATTCGGTGACTTTCATTCCAAATTTTTTGGCAAAGAAGAAGTGGCCAAATTCGTGAATCATCACAGAGATAAGTAGAGCCACCACAAAGGCGAGCACACCGAGAGCTTGCAACATTATTTATTCCCCTGCACTAGTAAACCGGCGACCTGGCGTGCATCTTCCTCTATGGCACTGACATCTGAGAGGTCACGCACCTTAGAGTTTGCTATGGAATCGAGTTTGGCTGCTGTCAATGCAACAACTTCTACAATTGAAGTGAATGCCAACTCCCCGCGCATGAAGGCGCCCACTGCAACCTCGTTAGCGGCGTTGAAAACCGCAGGCAATCCTCCACCTCGAGTACCGCAATGACGCGCTAAATTGATGGAAGGAAATCGGCTCTCATCAATAGGCGCAAAGCTCCATGTTTGTGGGGAACTCCAATCAACTGGCGCAGTTGCCTTTGCGGTTCTATGAGGAGCACCGAGCGCATACGCAATTGGCCCCTTCATATTTGGTGGACTTAATTGAGCGATGGTGGATCCATCGATAAATTCCACCATCGAGTGAATGTAAGACTGCGGGTGAATAACGGCTTCGATCTTCTCGTACGACAGATCAAATAGATAATGCGCCTCTATGATTTCGAGTCCTTTATTTACAAGCGTCGCAGAGTTGATGGTGACGACCGGTCCCATGGACCAGGTTGGATGTTCTAAAGCCTCTGCAAGTGTGACGCTGGAGAGATCGCTGCGATCTCGAAAAGCTCCCCCACTTGCGGTGAGAATCGCCTTCTTGACATCAGATTGAGTACCCGCCATGAAACATTGGTAGAGCGCGCTATGTTCCGAATCAACTGGAACGATTCGATCTAATCCATATGCTGTAACCAGATCTCCACCCGCAACCAACGACTCCTTGTTAGCCAAGGCAACTTTATTGCCAACTGCTAAGGCAGCGAGAGTTGGCCCAAGTCCAATAGAACCGGTAATTCCATTGAGAACAATGTCGCACGGGATAGAGGCGATTTCGGATGCGGCACCGGGACCATCAATTACTTCGATCGTTGATGTTAATTCGCGAGCGAGCGAGCCATTGCCACTTACTCCAATGAGCTTAACTCCAAATTTTTCAGCTTGAGAGATCAGTGCTGGGATATTGGAACTTCCAGCGGCAAGGGCGATTACTCGAAATGAGTCAGGGTTGGCGGCAATAACCTCCAGCGCCTGAACACCAATGGACCCAGTAGAGCCCAAGATGACAATATCGCGCATAGGTATATCTTCTCCTACTTTGCGGAGTTGAGCTCTGCCGCAGCGAGTTGGCCGCAGGCGCCATCAATCTCGCGACCTCGTGTATCCCTGACAGTGACGGGAACTCCGTAGCTTTCCAAGATCGAAACGAAGGTGGCTTCATCAGCGGGGCGAGATGCGGTCCACTTTGATCCAGGAGTTGGATTGAGCGGGATGAGATTGACATGGGCGTTGCGGTTCTTAAGCAAACGGCCCAGTAAATCTGAGCGCCAAGCTTGATCATTGATATCGCGAATAAGTGCGTACTCAATTGAGTATCGGCGCCCGGTCTTGTCAGCATAAGCATCTGCGGCGGCGAGAACTTCTTTCACCTTCCAACGCGAATTGATAGGAACCAAAGTGTCACGCAATTCGTCATCGGGGGTATGTAGCGAAACAGCGAGTGTGACTGGAATGTCTTCGCCCATTAATTTTTCGATTCCATTAACAAGTCCCACAGTTGATACGGTGACTGATCGCGCGCCGATTCCAAGTCCATCTGGTTGTGGAGCGGTGATATTGCGGACGGTGCGGATCACTGCGTTGTAGTTTGCGAGAGGTTCGCCCATTCCCATAAAGACAACATTTGAAAGACGCGTTGGGCCACCAGGAAGTTCTCCTGCGGCACAGGCCCGAGCTGCGGCAACGACCTGAGCGGTGATCTCTCCAGCAGTAAGGTTTCGAGTAAGTCCAGCCTGCCCCGTAGCGCAAAATGGACAGTTCATGCCACAGCCCGCTTGGGATGAAATGCAGACAGTTGTGCGATCGCTATAACGCATGAGAACGCTTTCAACGAGTACGCCATCATGCAGACGCCACAAATCCTTGCGGGTGGTTCCCCCATCGCATTCAATAGAGCGAACCAGTGTGATCAATTTTGGGGTGAATTTTTCAGCCATCAAAGCGCGCATCTCTTTAGGAATATCGCTCCAGGAGTCGGTCTCATCGTTGTGATGAGTGAAGAAATGGGTAGCGACTTGGTTGGCGCGAAATGCCGGGATGCCGAGTTCTATGGCGAGTTCCTTGCGACCGTTGGGATCTAAATCGGCAAAGTGGCGTGGGGGTTTCACCCGCTGTTTGGGTTCATCAAAAACTAGTTTTAACGAGTTATCTTCGCTCATGTTATCCGCCTTATAACTTGAAGTGCCGTATGAGTTCGAAGATGAACCAGACAGATGGTGCGGTAAAAAGTAATGAATCAACTCGATCAAGGATTCCGCCGTGGCCCGGCAAGATACTTCCCATATCTTTAATATGTAGATCGCGCTTAACAGCAGATTCGATGAGATCACCACAGGTAGCTGTAATAACTCCTAATACTCCAACGATTGCGCCAAACCACCAGCGATCATCCAAGACATACACAAAGACAAAACCCGCACCAATCGTGGTGGCAACTATCGCCCCCGCCAATCCTTCCCACGTCTTCTTAGGGCTGACCTGCGGCGCCATCGGATGTTTTCCGAAGAGGACTCCAGAGAAATAAGCGAAGGTATCGTTGAAGCTGACCAGGACTACCAGAGTGAAAATCTTTGAGATTGGATTTGGCGAATGCGCTAGGAGCAGAACGAATCCAGCTAGAAATGGAATATAAAAGATTGCAAAGACTGCAGAGGAAGAGCGACGCACAAAGTCTCTCGGTGATTGAAAGAGAAGGAATACAACCACATTGGGAATTGCTACCGCGAGGGCAACTGATAGCCCTTCAATGTGGCCAAACCAGGTGGCAAACATGATTCCAGTTGAAGCCACGTAGAGAGGAAATTGTGGAAGTTCAATACCTGCAGATTTGAAGGCGCTCACGATTTCGCGAATCGCCACCATGATTACAATCCAGACTAGAGCTGCAAAAAATATTGGGTTGAGTTTAAGAGCTCCAAAGATGGCTCCCAGCATAAGAAACGAGACCGCAATAGAAGGTAGAAGTTGCCTTCCAGCGCGTTTATTGATTGCGTCGTTTATCGAATGCAGATCATCCATATCGAGGTAAACCCGGGAGGTGTGGTTACACCTCGAGAAGTTCAGTCTCCTTGTGCTTTAAAAGCTCTTCGATCTTTGCCACGTGATCTGAGGTAATTTTCTCAAGGTCTTTTTCGGAGCGAGAGAGATCGTCTTTGCCGATTTCGCCATCCTTCTCGAGCTTCTCCATCGCCTCTTTAGCCGAGCGACGAATATTGCGAATCGAGACGCGAGATTCTTCCGCCTTAGTGCGAGCGACCTTGATGAAATCCTTACGACGCTCCTCAGTCAACTGCGGAAAATTAACTCGGATTACCGCTCCATCGTTGGCTGGGTTAACGCCTAGGTCGGAGTCGCGAATCGCCTTCTCGATGGAGGCCATCGCACTCTTATCGAATGGGGAGATGATCGCCATGCGGGCTTCTGGGACTTGGAAGGTCGCGAGTTGAGCCAGCGGCGTATAGGTACCGTAGTAGTCGACCATGATCTTCTGGAACATTGCAGGATGGGCCCGACCAGTGCGGATTGCTCCGAAATCTTCCTTTGCCACTTCGACAGCCTTGCTCATATTTGCGCCAGCATCGGCCAACGTGGTTGTTAAATCAGACATCGCGCTCCCTGGTACTTAGGCCAAACTTAGGAGACAAGGGTACCAATTGCATCGCCGCGAACTGCCCGTGCGATATTTCCCCTATTTTTGAGATCAAAGACGATGATCGGCAACTTATTTTCACGACAGAGGCTAAATGCTGCCGCATCGGCGACCGCAAGTGACTTGGCAATGACCTCATCAAAACTGATCGAGTCATACTTAGTAGCGCTTGAATCCTTCTTGGGATCAGCGGTGTAAACGCCATCGACCCCACTCTTGGCGAGCAGGAGCGCTTCCGCTCCAATTTCAAGGGCGCGTTGAGCGGCAACGGTATCGGTAGTGAAAAATGGCATCCCAGCGCCAGCGCCAAAAATTACAACGCGACCTTTTTCAAGGTGGCGGATGGAGCGACGAGGAATATAAGGCTCGGCAACTTGACCCATAGTTATGGCAGTCTGGACGCGAGTTTCAATCTCTTCTTTCTCCAGGAAATCTTGCAGCGCAAGGCAATTCATTACCGTGCCAAGCATTCCCATGTAATCGGCGCGAGCGCGATCCATGCCGCGCTGTTGCAATTCTGCTCCGCGGAAGTAATTTCCACCGCCAACAACAATCGCAATCTGTGTACCGCCACGAACTACTTCAGCAATTTGTCCCGCGATATCGTGAACGACATCGGGATCAACACCGATGCCCTTAGCTCCACCAAATACTTCTCCTGAAAGTTTAAGGAGCACTCTCTTGTAACCTGTACGGGTCATAGGGAGTGCTCCTTAAGTTTAAGAGGATGTAACTACTGTGCTGAGATTACTGTCCAACTCGGAAACGATGGAAGGCCGACACGGCGGTCTTTGCCTCATCAAGAACCTGCTGAACTGTCTTCTTGGCATCCTTCGCAAAAGCTTGCTCAAGAAGGCTAACTTCTTTCACAAAACCGGTAACACGGCCGGCAACAATCTTCTCGATCGCTGCTTCAGGCTTGCCTTCATTGCGGGCAGTCTCTTCGGCGATGTGACGCTCATTTGCAATCGCTTCGGCTGGAACAGCCTCACGGTTGAGATAGAGAGGAGCGAATGCGGCGATGTGTTGCGCAACATCCTTACCAGCCTCCGGTGCTTCGGTAGTTGTTTGAACAAGCACGCCGAGTTGAGGTGGGAGATCAGGGTTGGTGCGATGTAGGTAAATCGCAACTGGTGAACCTTCAAGTACTGCAATTCGACGAAGTTCGATCTTCTCGCCGAGAGTTGCATTGCCTTCATCGATGCGTGCTTGAACAGTTGCACCAGCTGGAAGAGTTGAAGCCAGGAAGGCGTCTACGCTAGAAATCTTGGTTGTAAAGAGGTGAGCCAAAAGCTCCTCTGCCAACTCTACAAAGCGCTCGCCCTTTGCTACGAAATCTGTCTCGCAAGCAAGCTCAAGGAGTACACCGAGATTGCCCTCGGCCTTACCAAGTACTACTCCATTTGAGGTTGTACGACCTTCACGTTTTGTGACTCCCTTGAGTCCCTTAACGCGAATAATTTCTACCGCCTTATCAAAATCACCGTCGGCCTCATCAAGCGCCTTCTTGCAATCGAGCATGCCAGCGGCAGTCGCCTCACGCAGACGCTTTACATCTTCAGCTGTATACGAAGCCACGAATTATTCTCCCTTTACTTCTTCAGTTACTGGTGTTTCTACAACTTCTGGTGCAGAAACTTCAGCGGCAGGTGTCTCGGTAGCAGCCAGTGCTGTCTCTACCTCAACGAATGTCTCATCTGCAGGAGCTACCTTGTCTGCAACGGCAGCTGCAGCAGCAGAGCGAGCAGCAAGACCTGCAACAGCGGCATCTGCAATAACGCGAGTCAATAGTCCGATGGAACGGATAGCATCATCGTTACCCGGAATCTTGTAATCGACCTCATCTGGATCGCAGTTGGTATCCAAGATTGCAACGACTGGAATGCCGAGCTTCTTAGCTTCAGCAACGGCGAGATGCTCCTTCTTGGTATCAACGACCCAAATTGCGCTAGGCAACTTGGTCATGTTGCGGATACCTTCAAGGTTCTTGGTGAGCTTCTCGCGCTCGCGACGAAGTACTAAGAGTTCCTTCTTTGTTAAAACTTGATCGTTCTTCTGCTCGAGTTGCTCAAGCTCCTTAAGGCGTTGAATACGCTTGTACACAGTTGGGAAGTTGGTCAACATTCCACCTAACCAGCGCTCGGTTACATATGGCATACCGACGCGAGCAGCCTGCTCGATGATTGGCTGGTGAGCTTGCTTCTTGGTTCCAACAAAGAGGATATGACCACCCTTTGCAACTGTGTCCTTAATGAAGTCGTAGGCTGAATCGATCAGGCCTAGTGACTGTTGGATATCGATGATGTAGATGCCATTGCGCTCGGCAAAAATAAAGCGCTTCATCTTTGGGTTCCAACGACGGGTCTGATGTCCGAAATGGACTCCGCTGTCGAGGAGTTCTCGCATTGTTACAACCGCCATGGCGG
>CAIMNT010000205.1 GCA_903842855.1 uncultured Actinomycetes bacterium | reverse complement strand
CTCACTTACGCCGACGGGGCGTAGCGTAGTGGCTAGCGCGCCTGCTTTGGGAGCAGGAGACCGGGAGTTCGAATCTCCCCGCCCCGACCAGAAATCAGACCAAACTGTCGAAAGGGCCTTCGTGAAAAGCGCCGTAGAAAAACTCACTGATACTCGCTCGAAGATAAACATCGAAGTTACCTTTGATGAATTAGCCCCATATTTAGCTAAGGCAAGCAAGGCAATGGGTGAGAAGATCACCATTCCTGGCTTCCGTAAGGGCAAGGTTCCCGCCACTTTGGTTGAACAACGCGTGGGTCGCGCTGCAATTCTCGATGAGGCGATCAATCTTTCACTCGGTGATTTCTATACCGCTGCACGAAAAGAACATTCCTTGGCTGCCATCGGTCGCCCACAAGTCGACATCACGGAGTTGGTTGATAGAGAGAAGTTTTCCTTCACCGTCGAAGTAGATATTCGACCAGATATCACCCTTCCTAATTTTTCTGAGATGACTCTGACTGTCGATGATGCGGTTGTTGGTGATGCTGAGGTTGATGAGCAAGTTGATGCGCTGCGCGCTCGTTTTGGAACACTTACAACTGTAGAGAAATCTGTTGAGACAGGTGACTTTGTCACTATTGATCTCGTTGCATCTACTGGAGGCAAGCCGCTTGATGGTGGCACAGCCAACGACATCTCTTACGAAGTCGGCTCAAACTCCATGGTTGATGGCCTTGACGATGCGCTTATCGGATTAGCCGCAGGAGAAGGAAAGCGCTTTTCAACCACTCTTGTAGGTCTACCTGAAGGCGAACAGGGTGAGGTTGATGTAACCGTTAAGGCAGTTAAACATCGTGACCTTCCACCACTTGATGATGACTTTGCAAAGTTAGCTTCGGAGTACGACACCCTGGCTGAACTTAAGGATGATGTGCAAAAGCGCATTGAGCGGGTTAAGCATCTTGAGCAGGGTGCTGCCGCTCGTGATCAGCTCGTTGAGACACTTGTCGAAATAATTAAATTCCCGCTGCCAGAGGCATTTATTGAGGACGAAGTAAACAATCACCTCGCTGGCGAGAACCGCTTGGAAGATGATGCTCATCGCGCGGAGGTAACCGAGCAGACCACTAAGCAACTTACGTACGTAATCATTTTGGACACCATCGTCTCTGCCGAAAACGTTTCAGTGAATGAGAACGAATTGACTGAGTATTTGGTTCGCCAAGCACAGCGTTATGGAATGACCCCAGATCAATTCATTCAAGAGGTAACTTTGAATGGACAGGTTGCAACCATGGTCTCAGAGGTCGCTCGCGCCAAGGCGCTAGCTTCTGTATTGGGGCGCGTGAAGGTGGTTACCAAGTCAGGCAAGGCTGTGGATTTGGAAGCACTTCGTCCTCAACCTGCCGCCCCAGTTGACGAAGCTGAATAACACTTCTCTCAGAGCGAACAACCCTAGGCATAAAGTTGCCGATATTGGGAAGCGTTAGACGCTAAAGATTGTTACTGTCATTACAGGAGTAAGCGCTGGGCTTTCAGCGTTGCTGTCAGGAGGAATAGTGGATCCAATCACCGCGCGTTCAGCGGCTCAGTTTGCAGGTGGGTTAGACGATCAGGTCTACCAACGCTTACTTCGCGAACGAATCATTTTTATGGTGGGACAAGTTGAGGACAATATGGCCAACGCCATTGCGGCTCAAATGTTGCTTCTCGCCGCCGAAGATCAAGAAAAAGATATCTACCTTTACATCAATTCACCCGGAGGTTCAGTCTCTGCCGGTATGGCGATCTATGACACCATGCAATACATCAAGAATGATGTAGCAACGGTGACAATGGGTCTTGCCGCCTCGATGGGTCAGTTCCTTCTTACTGCGGGAGCGCCAGGAAAGCGTTATGCGCTGCCTAATGCTCGCGTCTTGATGCACCAACCTTTAGGCGGAATCGGTGGAACTGCCACCGAGATCAAGATTCAAGCCGATCAAATGAAATACACGAAGCGTAAGATGGCTGAACTCATTGCCTTCCATTCAGGTCAGACCGTTGAGAAGATCACTGAGGATTCAGATCGTGATCGTTGGTTTGATGCTGAAGAAGCAAAGAGCTATGGACTTATCGATCACGTAGTCCGTTCTGCAGGCCAAGTATCTGGAAGTGGTGGAACAGCATGATGAACGAGTTCAACAACGCGCAAGAGATTACAAGTCGCTACGTACTTCCGACTATCGAAGAGAAGACTTCGTATGGTTATAAGCGCTTAGATCCTTATACAAAGCTATTCGAAGAGCGCATCATTTTCGTTGGTCAAGCAATCGATGACACCGTTGCAAACGATGTCATGGCGCAGCTTTTAACTCTTGAATCGATGGATCCAGATCGCGACATCATGATGTACATCAACTCACCCGGTGGCTCTTTCACCGCGTTGACCGCGATTTATGACACCATGCAATTTGTCCGTCCCGATGTCATGACCATCTGTTTAGGTCAGGCTGCATCAGCGGCTGCGGTACTCCTCGCAGGTGGCGCCAAGGGCAAGCGCATGGCGCTTGAGAACGCTCGCATCTTGATTCATCAACCATATTCAGAGGGTGGAGGTCAGGGTTCGGATATCGAAATCCAGGCTGCCGAGATCATGCGTATGCGATCGCTCCTCGAGAAGATGCTCGCCAAGGATTCCAAGAAGACGGTCGAAGAAGTATCGAAAGATATTGAGCGCGACAAGATTCTGACCGCTGAAGAGGCGGTTGCCTACGGCATCATCGATCAAGTTCTTGCTAGCCGTAAAGCAATCAAGCCGTAACTTAATTCTCCTATAAGCGAACAGGCTGGGTGGAAAAAACCACCCAGCCTTTTGCTTTTCCTCTTACGATTTATCCATGACCACGCGTATTGGCGAAACCGGCGATCTTCTTAAGTGTTCCTTCTGTGGCAAGACCCAGAAGCAGG
>CAIMNT010000204.1 GCA_903842855.1 uncultured Actinomycetes bacterium | reverse complement strand
CCGAATTTACATTTTTAGGAACCGCTGAAGGCGTCGAAGTTAACTTAGTCCCCGCAGCGGGTTTTGAACTGTGCCTGATCGATAAGGCTCCCTTTCCACGTCGGATTAACGCTGGCTTAATACGTTGGCCAGCCCGCTTTAAAAAGACTCTCAAGCAGACCGAAGAGGCAGTGCAAGGTGCCGATCTACTTATTGGATTTGGCGGTTATGTCGCCGCGCCGGCCTATGTAGTGGCACGTCGACTTGGAATTCCCATGATCGCTCACGAAGCCAATGCCAAGATGGGGTTGGCGAATAAGTTAGCGCGCAGATGTGGGGCTACGGTTTTGCGTGCCTTTGGGAACGAAGATGCGGATCGAGTAGGAATTCCTCTGCGAAGTACTATTGTCGCCCTCTCCCATTTAGATTCGGCGCAAAGAGCAATCGCAAAACAGAAAGCCCTTAGCGATTTGAAGTTAGATCCATCAGCTCCCACCATCCTAATTTTTGGGGGATCTCTCGGATCAGTTAAATTTAATGAGACTGTTGCTGATGCGCGGCGTGAAATCTCTGGAACCGGTGCTCAGATCATCCATGCCGTTGGTGCAAAGAATGAGTTGCCTCAAGCACAAGCTGGGTATCTGCCAATGCGTTATATCGACGATATGGCTTCTGCCTACGCAGCAAGCGATCTTGTGATCTCTCGAAGTGGCGCGGTAACGGTCGCAGAGACTGGAGTGCTTGGAATTTACTCCTTATATATTCCACTCCCGATTGGTAATGGCGAACAGGTCGAAAATGCCCGAGAAGTTGTCGCACGTGGTGGTGGAGAGATCTTGAAGAATGAGGAATTTACTTCAGTGTGGCTCACTTCCAATATTGCAAGGCTCCTTGAAAAGGCGAGGCTGCGGCGTCAATCAGGGGAGAGGATCAACTTCCCTCTAAATGCGAGTGAAGCGATCGGCCTGCGATCTCTGAAAGTATTAGCCCATGAGTAGCCTGGAGCGATTGGCCGATAAGAAGATTCATTTCGTTGGTATCGGTGGTGCGGGAATGTCGGGTATCGCGCGAATCATGCTCTCGGAAGGTTTTGCAGTCAGTGGTAGCGATGTGAAAGGCAGCGCCATCACCGAGGCACTCGCGACGCTGGGAGCCACCATATTTATCGGTCATAACGCCGAAAATGTTCTTGGTGCAGATCTCCTCATTACATCTGGGGCCATTTCGAATTCCAATCCTGAAGTATTGGCGGCGGAGCAACGTGGCTTGCAGATCTTGACCCGAGCCCAAGCGCTGGCAATGTTGATGGAGGGCAAGCGCTCTATTGCAGTCGCCGGAACACACGGAAAGACAACCACGACCTCCATGCTGACAGTCGCTCTACAGAGCGCAGGACTTGATCCATCCTTTGCAATTGGAGGGTTGATTAATAGCTCCGGGGTGAACGCTCACCTAGGAAGCGGCGATATCTTTGTAGCAGAAGCTGATGAATCTGACGGTTCCTTTACCGCCTATCACCCACTTGGAGCGATTATCACCAACCTGGAATTGGACCACGTGGATCACTTTGCAACCCTGGAGGATCTCTTTGAAATCTTTGTGCAATTCATTGAGACTATTCAAACTGGTGGCTTTGTGGTTGCCTGTAGCGATGACCCCGGTGTCGTTGAACTCTTGACTCGAGTCAAGCGAGACGACATAACTTTTATTACGTACGGATCTAACGATGCCGATTTCTCCATATCGAGAATCGCTCTGGAGCCAGCTGCATCCTTTGCCAGAATTTCGAAGAATGGAAAGGTGCTCCCCGAACTGCATCTTACGATCCCCGGGTTGCACAATGTTTTTAATGCAACGGCGGCGCTAGCGATTGCAGATCGATTAGGTGCGAGTATTCCCGAAGTTTTATCTGGTCTTGAGGCATTCAGTGGTTCACGACGTCGCTTCGAGCACAAGGGGAAGATTCACGGGATAGAGGTCATAGATGATTATGGCCATCACCCCACTGAGTTGCGAGTAACGCTTGAGACCGCAAAGGCTTATGCCGCACCTGGTCGCGTGATCGTGATCTTCCAGCCCCATAGATTTTCTCGCACGCAGGCATTCGCTCCGGAATTTGCTCACTCACTAGATCTGGCAGACCTGGCCTTAGTTCTAGAGGTTTATCCGGCGAGTGAACGTCCAATTCCTGGCGTCACCTCGCAACTTATTACTCGAGCCTCTGCATCAGGAAGAGTGAGTTACGTGCCATCGATGCTCGATGCCGTGAGCACCGTCGTACAACATGCAGAGCCCGGTGACGTGATCATCACGTTAGGTGCAGGTGATGTTAACTCACTAGCGCCTGTGATTATCCAAGCCCTAGAAGAGAGATATGCGTAAACGCCGCTTTCGCAATGCGCCGGGGATATTTCTCGTCGTATTGCTTATAGGTTTACTCGGATATCTATTGGGCTGGTCGAAATTTCTTGAGATTAAAAGTATTGAAATTTCCGCCGCTGGTAATGAATCTATAGTGACGCCTATCATCGTGCCAAAAGATTTACGCATTGGTCTACCAATGGCTCGGGTCAGTACTCAACGCATCACACATGATCTAGGCTCACTCACGTGGATAAATAAGATTACGATTTCACGTCGCTGGCTTGCGCATGATGTAAAAATATTTATCACTGACAGACGTGCTGTTGCTAGATATGTAGATAGCAACGGTGTGATTGAATATTTTGATCCCGGCGGATATAACTTCACATCTCCTAACCCGCCAACCGGAATTCCCACCATAGACTTTGGAAGCCAGAGTGGAACATCGCGTAGCACCGTCGCCACTTTCTTGGCGCAGACACCCAATGATCTGACTACAAAGATGTTGAGTCTCTCAGTCGATGAACAGAATCAGATCACTCTCACCACAGCTGTGCCGGGGTATAAAGAGCTCACCATTGCATGGGGCGGGGTCGATCAGTTATCGCTCAAAGTGAAGGTATTACGCCAACTATTGACCCTGCCTGAGAACAAGAAGATTGTGAATGTAGATTTAACAAATCCCTTGACACCCGTAGTTAAGTAACCACCCTCAACATCGCATTGAGACATTGCTCGGCGTAGATTCGTGTCGGTATTTGATTGGCTCTATTGGTAACTCTACTTTTACGCACAACAGAAGTTGGCAACGCTTTAAGTCTAAACTCGAGATTTAGAGTCTTAGGAGAGGTATACCGTGGCGACACCGCAGAATTATTTAGCCGTTATCAAAGTAGTTGGCATTGGCGGCGGGGGAGTGAATGCTGTCAATCGAATGATTGAAGCGGGACTTAAAGGTGTCGAATTTATTGCCATCAATACTGATGCACAACAACTCATCATGAGTGATGCTGATGTGAAACTCGATATCGGTCGTAAGTCGACTCGCGGTCTTGGTGCTGGTGCTGCACCTGAAGTTGGACGTCAAGCAGCGCTCGATCACATTGAAGAGATTGAAGAAGTTTTACGTGGCGCCGATATG
>CAIMNT010000203.1 GCA_903842855.1 uncultured Actinomycetes bacterium | reverse complement strand
TCGACCTTCCTGCGCTTGGTGCTTCGGGAGGAGCAGCCAACCAGCGGCAGCATCATCGTCGCAGGCAAGGAGTTGGGCACGCTGGCCGATCACAAAGTTCCAGAGCTACGCCGCCAAGTCGGCACGGTTTTCCAGGATTTTCGACTCCTGCCAAATAAAACTGTGAGCGAGAATGTTGCCTTTACCCTCCATGTGCTGGGCTACTCCCAGAAGGAAATTAATCGCGACGTCCCTGAAGTCTTAGAGATGGTAGGGCTAGAAGAAAAAGGCGATCGCAAGCCAAGTGAACTCTCTGGAGGAGAGCAGCAGCGTGTAGCTATTGCTCGTGCCTACGTGAGTCGTCCAATGATTCTTATCGCCGATGAGCCGACAGGTAACCTCGATCCCGCCACGAGCGTGGGAATCATGAAGTTGTTGGATCGTATTAATCGTGATGGAACCACGGTTGTGATGGCCACGCATGATGCAGGAATTGTGGATCAGATGCGCAAAAGAGTTATTGAACTCGAAGGTGGCCACGTGATTCGAGATCAGGTTCGCGGCGTCTATGGGTATACGGGTTAAGAAGTACAGATAGTGAAGTAAAGATAGTGAGTAACTTGTAATCGAGTTACTTTAATGCAGGGGAAAGGTCAAAATGCGCGCAGGTTTTGTATTTAGTGAGGTCCGCATTGGGCTGCGTAGAAATCTCACAATGACCTTTGCTGTGGTGATCACAGTCGCGATCTCACTTACCTTACTCGGCGTTGGATTCCTCGCTAACTCGCAGGTTCGAGTTATGAAAGATTATTGGTATGACAAGATTGAGGTCTCAGTATTTCTCTGCGGCTCTTTGTCACAATCAGCATCCTGTTCGGGTGGGCCGATTACATCCACTCAGCGTGCCGCCATTCAGAGCGACTTAAAGTCGCTACCAGTTGTTCAAACTGTTTATTATGAATCGCAAGCTCAGGCATATCAACATTTTCAGGAGCAATTCAAAGGTTCTGCCATCGCTCAGAATGTGACCCCCGATCAACTACCAGAGAGTTTTAGGGTCAAATTAAAAGACCCAACTCAGTTTAACGTTATCCAAAGCGCATTCGCTGGTCGCCCTGGAGTAGATACCGTCCAGGATCAGAGACAAATTTTAGATAAATTCTTTAAGTTACTCGGCGTTCTCCGTGATGGTGCACTACTCATTGGAATTGTCAGCGTACTGACAGCGGCGCTATTAATCAGTAATACCTTGCGTTTGGCCGCTTTTAGCCGGCGCCGCGAAACGGGCGTTATGAAACTCGTTGGAGCTTCTTCATTCTCAATTCAACTACCTTTCTTGTTGGAGGGTCTCTTCTCCGCACTGCTGGGTTGGGCGGTTTCAACGGGGCTATTGGCTGGTTTTAAGACTTTGGTAGATGCCAAAGTTGCACCCTTGCTCTCCTTCACCCGCTTCTTCCGCTGGACAGATGTGTGGGTAGCCTCAGGAGGCTTATTACTCGTGGGACTTTTGGTCTCGGCTATTGCTTCGGTACTGACACTTCGAAAATATCTCAAGGTTTAGTTACTAAAAGTTCTTTATATGTCATCAAAAGATTTGAGTGAAGATGAGCAGGCTGGTGCCACTAAAAAGTTGAACCAACTAGCTACAGAGAACCAACCAGGCCTCGCGAACCAAGCAAGTCCTAAAAAGGTGAATCGAGATTCTTCGAGTGAACTTCCTGGTCCAACTCTGGGCAAGGTTTCGCTGGTACGGGTTGCATCGCTCTTGAGCGTCGTGTTGATATTTTCAACTTCTGCTTATGCAATCGGATATCTTGTGAGTGAGAATCAACATCCACCTTCACTCGTGGACCAAGCGATTGAACGCATCTCTAGTGGTGATCCTCATTCTCCTACTGAGATTCTCTTGCAACGTGCTGCAATAGAGGCTGTACTCAAGGCGACAAAAGATCGTTGGTCGAATTACTTTCCACCTACGACCGCCAGTGCTTTCGATGCAACACTTGAGGGTAGATATTCAGGTATTGGGATCTGGCTTCGCCGCACCCCTGCTAACCAGTTAGAGATCTCAAGCGTTCAACCGAAATCACCTGCTGCGCATGCCGGCATCAAAGTTTTAGACCAACTCGTGAGCGTCGACGGTACTTACGTGGCTTCTGCGACGGTGGCCGATGCCATTGCCGCCTTACGAGGGAACCCAAATACTAAAGTCGCCCTCGGTTTACAGCGGAAGGGCTCTGCAATCAATCTCAATGTAAAGCGCGCAGCTCTTTTGACAGGGGATGTTCTAGCTTCACAAGTTGCACCTAAGACTTTATACATTCAGGTCTCTGCCATCTCGCTTCACTCTTCTTCCGATGTCGCCACCGCACTTGCAAAGTACCCGCATAGTCGAGGAATCATCTTGGATCTTCGAGATAACCCTGGGGGAGTATTGAGCGAAGCGGTCGCACTCGCTTCTCAATTTCTTAGCCCAGGAGCAGTGGTTTCATATAGTCGGAAGGATGGAGTTCCAGAGGTAATGAACTCCACAAATACCTCTCCAGATACCGCCCCGATGGTTGTTCTGATAAATGGCGCTACAGCGAGCTCGGCAGAAGTTATAGCAGGGGCGCTCCAAGACCGAAATCGAGCAGTCATCATTGGTGATCAAAGTTATGGGAAGGGAACTGTTCAAGAGATTAGCTCTTTGAGCGATAGTTCTCAGTTGGAGATCACGGTTGGTCAATATCACCTTCCTTCTGGACGCGCCATCGATCAAGTTGGGATTACTCCCGATCTAAAGGTTGCGGAAAATGGAGAGATCGCGCAGGCGATTTCGATACTTGCCGGTTTGGTTGCACTTGATTCCGGAAAGACGAATAGTTTGAAGAAGTAGGCGAAAATGGTCTTGTCAGATTTAAAACCACTCTATTCGAAGTAAATCGCGAACTTGTTAACAAGGGTCGGAACAGTCCAACTGTTAACCGATCGACGCTCCATCACCGATTGATACTCCATCACCGATCGACACTCCTGAACCAACCAATTCCCCGAACAAATCAATACCCATAACCGATTTTTATCGTTTAGCAAGGTAGGAAGCTCTCGCGATACCATTTGCTCTTAGATTGTGAATAGATTCTTAACTTCTGACTACATAAGTAGTCTAGGCAATAATTGCAGCTACGAGAGGCGGGTGATGAAATGGTTAAGGAGATTGGGCGCAAGTTAATTGCGCAGAACAAGAGTGCTCGCCATGACTATTTCATCGAGGATGTCTGGGAGTGCGGAATTATGCTGACTGGCACGGAAGTTAAATCACTTCGGGCTGGAAGAGCATCAATTATCGATGGTTTTGCCATGATGAATAATGGCGAGTTGTGGTTAAGTAATGTTCATATTCCTGAATACACCGAGGGAACGTGGAATAATCACACACCCCGCCGTGATAGAAAATTATTGATGCATAAGAAGGAGATCGACAAGATCGCCGGCATCATCAAGCAAGGTGGGCTTACCTTGATTCCGCTCTCGCTATATTTCAAAGATGGCAAGGCGAAGGTCGAGTTAGCTCTCGGCAAAGGCAAGAAAGCCTACGACAAACGCCAGGATTTGAAGGAGAAAGAAGCTAACCGAGAGGTGACTCGGGCACTTTCGCGCAGAACATCGGGGAAAGAGTAGAAGATCTAGATTTTTGCTTTCCCTTACTCGAAAAAATACGGGAGCCGGCGGATGTGTGCGAGTCCGGATTGGCTACCAAGAGTACTTATGACTGGTAGCCAAAAGCTGAAACCTCGAAATTTAACGATGGGCTTCAACTACGTAGAACAACCCCGGACATCAACGATGAATAACGTCCATTAAGCTCAACCTGGGACATCAACCATGAAACGCGAACACAGGTTTCAGCCATTGAGTATAAAACCGAGGTACAACGGCTTCGAGTAATTGGTCTCCCGACGCCAGGTCGGTGGCATACAATTGCTGAGCAACCTAACCCATGGGGGTGAACGGTCTCGACTTTAGATGTTGGGGCAGAGGACGCGGGCCGAGGAAGCCGGGATGATCTCGTTAACCAATAACCCTGGCAAAACTATAAGCGCCAGTACAACTGCCGCTGATTTCTCACTCGCTGCTTAAGCGATAGAAATCCGTTAGACCGAGTGCGCCTTCGACTCGGAACCTAGCGTCGCTAGAGGGCTTACCTAGATGCAATGTTGCAGGTGCATTCGGGGAAATTAACTGCAAATGAGTTCGTTGACTACATGTTCGCGTGAGAGTCAGGACTGAGAAGACGTTTAGCGGACTACGCCCGTAGAAGCTCTGTGTCAGTACTAGAGGACCCGGGTTCGATTCCCGGCACCTCCACGAAAAGGCGAGCAGCGAGTTAATTAACTCCCTGCTCGCCCTTTTTCTTCTGTTGTTAACTGTGACTTTTCACAGACCGAGCATTAAGCAAGTGGTGGCACTTTTGCTCGCAGATTGGATCAACCGTCGAGCTCAAGCCTCCGACTACTGCTATCGGCTAATAACCACCTTGAGTGCCTTGGTCTCGGCAGCTCGACCGAAGGTGTCATAGGCCTCCATAAACTGATCGAATGTGAATCGATGGGTCACCATTTTGGCGGCAGGCAATTTTTTACTTTCGACCAACTTCAGCAGCATTGGCGTTGTGTTTGTATTGACTAAGCCCATGCTGATGAAGATATTTTGAATCCAGAGATTCTCAACGTGAAGTGGAACTTCCTTGCCGTGTACTCCAACGTTAGCGACATGGCCGCCAGGTCGAACGATTTCAGTTGCCATGGTGAATGTATCCGGAACTCCGACTGCTTCAACTGCCACATCCACACCCGCACCATCGGTTAGGGCCATGACCTGCTCTCGCCAATTTGAGTCACCGGAGTTAACCGTGTCGGTGGCGCCAAACTCACGTGATTTCTCCAGGCGGTTTGCATCTAGGTCAATGGCAATAATTCGGGCTGCTCCATAGAGGCTTGCGGTAGCGATTACGGCGAGTCCTATTGGGCCTGAACCAACGACGGCCACAACATCTCCAGGTTTGACTGAACCATATTGAACGCCGATCTCAAATCCCGTTGGGAAGATATCGGAGAGCATGACGCCCTCTTCATCTGAGACGCCAGATGGGAGCTTATACAAGGAGTTTTCAGCATAAGGAACACGAACATACTCCGCTTGGGTTCCATCAATCAGGTGGCCGAAAACCCACCCAATTCCCGAGACACCTTCATCACCTAAACAGTGCGAGTAGAGGCCTATTTTGCAATTGGCGCATGAACCACATGACTTAATGCACGAGATAAGAACTCGATCGCCAACCTTTAAGTTGGTTACAGATGATCCGACTTCAGTTATTTTTCCGACGCCCTCGTGGCCCAAGATTCGGCCAACACTTACAGTTGGCACGTCACCTTTAAGAATATGTAAATCAGTTCCACAAATAGTGGTTGCATCCAAGCGGACAATTGCATCGGTTGGATTTTGAATTTTAGGATTTGGGACTTCGGTCCATGTCTTTTTTCCGGGACCACCGTAAACAAGTGCTTTCACTTTAGGTACTGCCCTTCACTGGAATTGCAAATAGATTTTGCAACTTCATGATGCGCCTCTTTGCGAAGGAAGTAAATACAGAGTCAGCAAACCGTAAGGTGATTTGCGAGACTAAATTCAGACTCACTCTAGGGACTTGTGATCTAAAAGACAGAGTTCCCTAGAGGGGAGAATTAGTAGAATTAATATTTAGCCTTGTTTACGAAGTAAATCTCTAATTTCGCGCAACAGAACGACATTCTCCGGTTCTGGGGCGGGAGCGGCGGTGGTTTCAGCATGGCGGCGGTGTGCGCTGATGCGATTGATCGGGACAACGATCATGAAATATAGGGCTGCCGCGATAATGAGGAAATTGATGATTGCATTTATAAATGCTGCCCAATCAAAGGCAACGCCATGAATGATAAATGCACCACCGTGGATTCCACCTCCGCCAAAGACTTGAATTAGAGGTTGAATAAATGATTTGGTGAGCTGTGTGACGATTCCGGTAAATGCTGCACCGACAACAACTGCGATTGCCAGGTCGATGACATTTCCGCGCAGAATAAATTCCTTAAAACCTTTTAGCATCTTTTACTCCTTGGATTCACAGGGTGGTAGCCATACCCTAACCGAGCCACCGATTCATTTGGTTAAAGTAGAACTTTGCTTTTTCACGCAACCTCATTGATCGAGCGAGCCGCAACTTTGAAGATATTGCCCTCCGGAGATATCCACTCGCAGGAGCCATCTTCAAAGGAGGTTAATTTCCAGCCGCCGTGAGTCTTCATCCGATGGTGCCTTCGACACAGCAATCCCAAGTTCTCTCTAGAAGTCTTGCCACCCTCTTCCCAAGGAATTGCATGATCGATATCGCAAACTCGGGCGGGTTGTCGGCAACCGGGGAAACGACATCTTCGGTCGCGAGCGACGATGAAGTCGACTAAGGGTTGGGGAGGTTGGTAGGTGAGCCGGCCATAATCTAAGAGATTTCCGGTGATGGGATCGGTGATAAATCTGCGCCATTTGGCATCTGATGCCAGCAATCTTGCGGTCGAGGCGGGAATTTCTCCATAGCCGGCAAGAACTCCGGGGTTTTCATTGAGTCCGAGGAAGGTCGGCAGGTCCAGTGTCAGGTTGAGAGTGACTGGTCGTCCATGGGCAAGGTTGTCGTCAGTACTCTCCGCCAAAAATTTTTCAGCGAGATGAGCGAGCGCATCAGCTCGAAGTTGATCCAAAGTAAGCGGTTCAACATTTGCAGAAATGAACTGGGGAAGTGGCTCTGACGTGGAATTTGAGGGGGACTCGGAATTAGATTTTGATGTGGAACTCCGAGTGGACTCGGAATCGGATTTTGATGTGGAATTTAGAGTGGAATTAAGAGTGGAATTAAGAGTGGATACCGACGTGGAATTTAAAGTGGTATTTGAATTGGATTCCGCCAATGGCTGTGCAAATTCAGCCACTACATTCTTCTCTTTCTTCGATCTCGCTAATTTATCAATGGCTAACCAAACCGTCTGTGCTTCCACTGCGGGAAGTAGCGCCATGATCTGTGCCATTCCGTGAGGTTGAGGCGTAAATGTGACTCGACGACCTTCACTCGCTTGGGCCACAGCAACTTCAAATTCAACTGGTTCCATTTTAGCAACGATACTTCGAACCTTATTTGTCACCTGAGCTGGAGTGTGAAATTCTGCATAAGCAATGGCCGTCGATTCAAGATATTTGAGCTGGTCTGGGTCTATTCCCCGACGTAAGAGAGTGGCGCTCTCCTTTGCAATTACAGTTGCCTGAGCGCTAGAAATTTCTCCATTTGCAAGAGCCGAACAGGTGGCGGGGAGGTGCTGCGTAAGGACGCGAGCCACATCGATCCTTGATTGAGCTGTTACGAGGGCAACATTGAGAGTGGTGGCAATCTCCTCTCGCTGCGGATCGTCAACGTTGGAGTAGAGACCTTTGTCACTCTCTGGCTCGTTACCTGCAACTGCCACAATGGCGATCTGCATGAGTGCCTGGAGCCAGGCGCCCTGCTTCTCGAGGGCGGCAAGGTAATCAACTCGGGCCGAAGGCGCCAGGCTCATGGGATCTATTTTGACGAGCTCAACCAGCACCTCTATGCCCGGA
>CAIMNT010000202.1 GCA_903842855.1 uncultured Actinomycetes bacterium | reverse complement strand
GCAGTTGGTCACTGGCGGTGCCGCAGAGAAGGCGGGTCTCACCGTCGGATCGGTCGTCACCAACATCGGTGGAGTTCGTATCCCTGATGTAAATAGCGCCATTGTTCGAATTCGTTCATATGCTCCAGGTAGCACAGTCTCGATCACAGCCACCTTGCCTAGTGGCGGAAGTAAGACCTACTCGGTCACTCTGGGCTCTGCTCCATCTAACTCCTGAGGTGAATTCGTAGGATCTCAATTTCGTGACAGACTGTAGGTAATGAATTTACTTAATCTAGAGTCGGTCTCAAAGGCCTTCGATATCCGCCCGCTCTTGGATGGCGTCTCTCTCGGCGTCGCCCAGGGCGAGCGGATTGGCATTGTTGGACGAAACGGCGATGGAAAGAGCACCCTGCTTAAGATTATGGCGGGGACTCTGGAGCCAGATTCTGGGCGTGTAGCCAAATCCAATGCGGTCTCGATCGGAATATTGAGTCAGGCGGATAACGCCGCGGCAGGATCCACCGTTCGCGAGGTTGTTCTTGGAGATATCCCGGTCCATGAGTGGGCTAGCAACAGCCGTATTCGCGAGGTGCTGCAGGGGCTCTTTGGGGGACATAGCGACGATTTATTGGATCGTGCCTTTCACTCGTTATCTGGCGGAGAACGGCGGCGGGTCAATCTCGCCAAACTTTTAGTCGATGATCTGGATTTGATCTTGCTCGATGAGCCAACCAACCACCTCGATGTCGAGGGCGTAGCCTGGCTGGCTGATCACCTTAAATCCCGCACTGGGTTGAGCGTTGCGGTCATCACCCACGATCGTTGGTTTCTAGATGAGATCTCAGATCAGATCTGGGAGGTAGTGGATGGCAAGGTTTTAGAGTACGAAGGCGGCTACTCCGCATTTGTTCTATCAAAGGCGGAGCGTTCTAGACAGGCGTCTGTTGAAGATAGCAAGCGCAATATGTTGATTCGCAAAGAGCTAGCTTGGCTGCGGCGCGGTGCTCCTGCTCGCACCTCCAAACCAAAATTTCGAATTGATGCTGCTAACACCTTGATCGCTAATGAGCCACCTCCCCGTAATGAGGCGGAACTTCTCAACTTCGCGGCACATCGCCTCGGTAACACCGTCTATGAATTACATCAAGCAAGTATTAAGGCCGGGGATCTCCAATTATTGGATCAGATTTATTGGAATGTGGGACCGGGAGATCGCATCGGAATTGTCGGGGTAAATGGCGCTGGTAAGACGACGCTCATGAAGGTGTTGAGCGGCGAAGGGAAAATTAGCGCTGGCAAACTCGTAACAGGTGTGACCGTAAAGGCTGCCTACCTCTCACAACATTTGGAAGAGCTAGATCCAGCATGGAGAGTTCTAGAGGCCGTTGAAAAAGTTGCCAATCGAGTCCAACTCGGTAGTGGCAAGGAGCTCTCTGCAAGTCAGCTCTGTGAGAGATTGGGATTCAATAAGGATCAACAGTGGACACCAGTTGGCGACTTATCTGGAGGTGAGCGACGTCGTCTGCAACTGACACGATTATTAATGGATAGTCCCAATGTTCTTCTGCTCGACGAACCGACCAATGATTTTGATGTTGAGACCTTGACCGCCCTAGAAGATTTACTAGATTCATTCGGTGGCACTCTCTTGGTAATCTCCCACGATCGTTACTTCCTGGAGCGTGTCTGCGATACCTTTGTTGGACTAGTTGGGGATAGAGCGCTGCGGGATTTACCGCGCGGCATTGATGAATATTTGCAACTCCGTAAAGCTGGAAGGCAAGAGGTCAGCCGAGCGATCGCAAACAAGAAGGAATCGACGGTTCTAGAGCAGAAAGCCCTCAAGAAAGAGCTGGCTAGGCTTGAGAAGCAGATGGAGAGACGCCAAGCTCGCATCGCTGAAATTAGCGTTGAACTCGGTGCGATATCCACCGATCATTCCAGATTGGTTGAGTTACATACCGAACAAGAGAATTTAGAGCGAGAGTATGAGGAGTTGGAGATGTCCTGGTTAGAGTTGAACGTCTCGTAACTGCTGTGCAGATTGCTCTGGCTTAACATCCATAATAAATGCACCCATCGCCGACTCACTACCCGCCAAGTACTTAAGTTTTCCCGGAGCGCGTCGAATACTTGTAATTTGCCAATGTAATCCCAGTACCTCACGACCGGTGCGCACTGGTGCCTGATGCCAGGCCGCGATGTAAGCCATTGGAATTCCAAATACTCCATCGAGACGCAGTAAAACTTCCTTAGCAATCGCTGGAAATGCATCAGCAACCTGATCACTCAGCGCTGCAAAGTCCGGCACAAATTCCTTAGGTGCCACATGTATCTCGTATGGATAACGTGCAGCGAAAGGAACATATGCAATCCAATGTTCATTCTCAGCGACGATACGAACTTGATCTCTGATCTCGCGTTCGATCACGCTACTAATGAGTGGAACACCTGTCTTTTCAAAATGTTCTTGGGCTACCGCCAACATCTTTGTAGTACGCGGTGTGATAAAAGGATAAGAGTAGATTTGACCGTGTGGGTGATTGAGGGTCACGCCAACTTCTTCGCCACGGTTTTCAAAGACAAAGACTTGTTCAACATAGGGTAGTTTGGAGATCTCTCGCGTGCGATCGATCCAAGCCGCCAGAACGGTTCGCATCTGCGCAAGATCAAGGCTTCCGAAACTTCCCTCGTGATGGTCAGAGAAGACAACTACTTCACAACGCCCGAGCGCTTGAATAGTTTCGGCAGGCAGTTGATCAGATGGAGCCGAGAAAGATGGTGAACGATTTTCGAAGACAACTACTTCAAATGTCGAATCCGCGATCTCAGTACCAAAATCTGTCTTAGTAGGGCACAGTGGGCAGAACTCTTTAGGCGGAAGGAATGCTCTTCCTTGACGATGAGATGCCATTGCAATCCACTCTCCAGTGAGGGCATCTTGGCGCATATCGCCGGGAAGGGGACGTGGCTCAAATGGTCGGATATCGATCGCCTTGCGTTCAACAGGCTCTCTGTCATAGTAAAAAATCTGTCGACCGTCGAACATTTGAAGTTCGGTACGTTTCACAAAGGCCATATGGTGATCTTAATCCATGGATTCAGATCGCTAGGATTGCCACATGAATTCCAGTGCTTGGTGGCGAGATGCCGCGATTTATCAGGTCTATCCGCGATCATTTAGAGATAGCAACGGTGATGGTGAGGGTGATTTACAGGGCGTCATAGCTGGTCTTCCCTATTTGGCAGATTTGGGAATTGATGCAATCTGGTTGAGTCCCTTCTATGAATCCCCCAACAAAGATGGTGGATACGATGTATCGGATCCACGGGATGTAGATCCTCGTTTTGGAACCTTGGCCGATGCAAAAGAGTTAATAGAGGCGGCTCACTCTCACGGCATCAAATTCATTGCCGATATCGTCCCTAATCACTTCTCTTCAGAGCACATATGGTTTCAAGAGGCGCTCGCCTCTCCCAAAGGTTCTCTCGCTCGCTCCCGCTTCCACTTTTATGACGGCCGTGGCGAAAACGGAGAGATTCCACCCAATAACTGGATCTCTATCTTCCGTGGTCCAGCGTGGACTCGAACCGCAGACGGGCAATGGTATTTACATCTCTTTGATTCCAGTCAACCAGATCTCAATTGGAATAACCCAGATGTCATGGCCGACTTTGAAAAGACTCTGCGCTTTTGGCTAGATCTAGGAGTTGATGGATTCCGAATCGATGTTGCTCATGGTGCAGTTAAGGAGAACCTGCTTGTCGATCACCGCGATCCAGAGCGGCTAATCGATGCTTTGCGCCTCGATTTTCTTGATATCTCCGAAGAAGAACGTGCCGGACTCTTATCTGATGTGCCTTTCTTTGATCGCGAGGGCATTCATGATGTCTATCGCAAGTGGCGCTCAGTTCTTAACGAGTATTCCGGCGACCGCATGACTGTTGCCGAGGCCTTCGTCTATCCATCAAGCCGAGCCGCAAGGTATGTGCGTGCCGATGAGCTGCATCAGGTTTTCAACTTCAACTTCATGATGCTGGGGTGGGATGCCCAGGCAATGCGCGCCAGCATTGAACGAACCCTTTCAGAGTTAGTGGATGTTAAAGCTCCAGCAACGTGGGTGCTGAACAACCACGACACCCCTCGCGTTGTAACTCGCATCGGAGGAGCGCGTAAAGCTCGTGCGCTCGCTATGTTGATTCACGCTCTACCTGGTGGAATCTACATCTATCAAGGGGAGGAGCTAGGCCTTCCTAGCGCCGAACTCCCTGATTCAGCGCGCCAAGATCCCGCATTTATTCGAAGCGGTGGGACAGATAAGGGTCGCGATGAGTGTCGAGTACCAATTCCATGGGATTCCAAACTTCCTAATTATGGATATGGCACCGGAACTCCTTGGCTACCTCAGCCCACTGATTGGTCGCAGTACTGCATGGATGTAGAAGCTAAGGATCCAGAGAGCAGTTTGGCGCTGTACAAAAAGAGTTTGGCGCTGCGCCACTCTCATCCAGCGTTAGGCGGCGAGGGAGTCATAACATGGATTGATGCTCCAACAGGGGTTATGCACTTCACTCGCGAACCAGGTTTAGAGGTTGTCGTGAACACCAACGATCTTCAAGTTTCTGTTGAAGTTAACGGAAATGCAATCTTGCTTGAATCAGCGCAAGGAAACGAAATAAAAGACGGCCGGTTAGCTATTGCAGCTAACACGACCGTCTGGTTACAACGCTAGCTACTTAACAGAGCCTGCCAACAACCCGCGTACGAAGTAGCGCTGGAGCGAGAAGAATACGGCGAGTGGTACCAGGATTTGGATGAAGGCGCTGGAAGTGAGAAGCTCCCAGTGACTTCCCCAAGTGCCAGCTAGTCCTGCCAACTTGTTGTTGAGCGGATCGATACCTTCTGTGCCCCCAGTGAATGTGAGCGCAACGAGGAGATCGTTCCAAACCCACAAAAATTGGAAGATGGTGAAGGCCGCTATCGCTGGAATCGAGAGTGGCAAGACGATACGGCGAAAGACCGTGAAATGACTTGCGCCATCAACATGCGCAGCCTCCATCAGGTCGCGTGGAAGCGAAGCAATGAAGTTATGTAGCAAGTAGATAGCAAGAGGTAAGGCAAACATTGTGTGGGGAACCCAGATACCAGCAAACTTTCCTGCGATATTTAGCCCCGGGATTAGCGTTAATGAGCCTATGTGCGCACCACTATCAGCCCCCGAGCGGAAGAGGTTTAGAAGCGGGACGAGTGTTAACTGAATTGGAACGATCTGAAGCGCAAAGATGCCATAAAAAACGATATCGCTACCGCGAAACTTGACCCACGCTAGGCAGTAGGCCGCCATGGTTGCGATCGTGATCGGGAAGACAACGGCAGGGATCGTGATCACAAAGGAGTTAACGAGATACGGAAAAATTCCATTAGGAATTCCACTCACTTTGCTTGTGCTAAAGATCGCGGAGTAGTTAGCAAACGTTAAGTGAGGGTGCAGGAAGAGATTCCACCAGCCAGTGTTCGAGATATCTGCCTTAGGTCTAAATGAGGTAGCAAAGAGCCCAAAGGTTGGAATGGTCCAAATGACAGCCATGATCCAGACGGTGATGGTCGCACCGCGGCTTCCAAATAGTTTACGGCCAGCATTTTGGTCAGCGAGCTTTGGAGCTTTACTGCGATTTAAAATGCTCATGAGATGGCACGCTCCCGACGTAGGTTAATTATGTTGTACACCAAGACTGGAATTACGAGCAGGAATAGCACGATCGCCATCGCCGCTCCACGTCCAGCGTCATAGCGGATGAAGGTTTCGGAGTACATCTCATTTGCGAGAACTGAGGTACCAAAGTTTCCGCCGGTAGATGCGCGGACGATATCGAAGAGTTTGAGGGTTGAAACAACCATCGTTGCGAGTACGACAATAAATGTTGAGCGAACCATTGGGAATGTAACACCGCGGAACAACTTCCAACCGTGGGCACCATCCAATGCGGATGCTTCCATAACATCTGCGGGAACCGCCTTGATTGCCGCGGAGAGAATTACCATCGCAAATCCAGTTTGAGACCAGATGAAGACGACCATTAACAAGAAGGTGTTAAGAGGCTGTGTCAAAAGCCAGTTGGGAGGTTCGAAGCCCAAATGTTTGGCGATAGAAGACATCAAGCCAACTTGGGGTTGATCCGTGTTTGCATATTTGTATACAAACTCCCAAACGATGGAAGCGCCAACAAAAGAGATAGCCATTGGCATGAAGATGAGAGATTTTGCAACAGATTCCCGGCGCATCCGGTCGAGCAGAACCGCAAGGAGCAGACCCAAACCAGTTGTGATGATGGGAGTGAAGAGAATCCAGAAGATAGTGTTGCGAAGAACGATGCGCTCGCTCTCGTCGGTGAAGAGCCAGTGATAATTGCTAAATCCAACCCAGTGGTGGGAGGCAGAACCCTTGAAGCTAAGAATGAGGGTACGAATCGCCGGTCCTAGTAGACCGATGACGACCAAGAGAAGTGCGGGACCAAGGAAGACGAGGATGGCGATGGGGCGCTGCTTCTTACCGTTGGCCTTGCCCGCTATAAAGAAAATTACCGCAAGGACAGCGAGGAAAATCGCGATCGCTGCAACCATCTGTCCGAGCTTGGGAAGGTTATCGCTCCAGAAGTGAGACATAGGCTCTCTTTCATTACTAGTACTGGTTGATCAGGGTGTAAGGCTAACTTGTCTCAAGAGAAATAGTAATGGCGGGGACCGTGGCCCCCGCCATTACCTGCACAAACTAACTAATTAACTAATTAATTAGTTACTTGCTGATGGCCAAGCTGCGTCGATCTTTGCAGCCACTGTCTTAACAGGTGTGCCGTTAGCGAACCAATCAGTGAAGCCTGTCCACTCAGCGCCGTTTCCGATAGCAGCTGGCATTGCGTCAGATGCATCGAATACGAAGGTTGAGTGTGGATCTGCGAGGTACTTAGCTGACAAAGCATCCAAAGGATTGGAGTATGTGCTTGCAGGTACGCCGCTGTTAGCGCTCAACCAACCACCGTTTGAACCGGCAGCCTTAATACGGCTTACAGCCCAGTGTGGTGTTGAGAGGTAGGTCTGAACTTCTGTTGTTGCCTTGTTGCTGTTGAATGCGAGGTAGAACTCTCCGCCGCCCTCAACAGGTGTTGTTACAGCTGGGTTGATACCTGGAAGGTAGTAAACCCATGCATCACCAGTTGGAGATACAACAGAACCTGCAGGCAAGCTTGCTGCGATGAACGAAGCTTGTTGCAGCTGCATGCACTTACCTGATGGGATACCTGTAACTGCATCTTGGAAGGAAGTTGTAGCAATGGTTGAAACCTTGCCGACATACTTCGAGTTACCCATCCAGCCCCACACTGTGTTCATTGCGTGGATGATTGGTGCATCTGAGAATTTAACTTTATGTGAAATCCAGTTGTTGTAAACAGTTGCACCAGCTTCGCGAACAACTACTTCTTCAAGCCAGTCAGTTGCAGGCCATCCGGTAGCTCCACCAGAACCGATTCCGCCACACCATGCTGTTTGACCAGCTGCAGCCATCTTGTCTGATTGAGTGAACATTTGTGTCCATGTTGTTGGGACTGTGTAGCCATACTTAGCGAATTGCTTTGGTGAATACCAAACCAATGACTTCAAGTTAGCTGAGTTAGGTGCTGCGTAGAAGGTGCCGTTAACGGAACCAAGGTTACGCCAGCTCTTTGACCAGTAGCGGTTGATGTTGTTTGTAACTGCTGCAGGGGCTGGAACAGCCTTGCCTGTAGCAACCATCTGTGCGATCAAACCTGGCTGTGGAACAAGTGCGAGGTCTGGAGCGGTTCCACCAGCAACACGTACTGGAAGTTGAGCTTCGAATTGATCGCTACCGTTCCAGTTGATCTTGATGCCTGTGCAAGCGGTGAAGTCTGCTGAAGCAGCTGCATAGCGAGTGAGTTCATCTCCAACTACAGATGTGAATACTTCAACTGTCTTACCCTTTTGAACTGCATAACCTGAACCTACATTTGCGCAAGCAGCCGCTGATGTTCCAGCGTATGCAGCAGGCGCAACAAATGTTGCAACGAGCGCAACGGTTGCTGTGGCTACGCCAGCGAGCAACCCTTTTTTGCTAATCGACATATTGTTTCCTTAAGGGGTTTATCGCGGTCCAACCTCCCCATGAAGATTGATTCCCGCGGTGGGGGTAAAGTGTAAGAGCACTAGGGGGCTATGACCTAGCGCGAAGGCGCCCAAAAAGGCTAAAAAGGGGCGTTAATCAATAACAATTTGGTAACGAAGGAGTGATAGAAGCAACTGTCCTTGTAGACAAGACAATCCTGATTCTTCATAGATTTTCGCTTCTATTGCGCAGACCCCTGGGATGAAAAATCTAGAGCTCCGGCAGAGTCCAAAACCCTGCCCCGCCACCCTCGACCGGCGTTGTTACAGCTGGGTTGATTCCTGGGAGGTAGTAAACCCAGGCATCTCCCGTCGGTGAGACAACTGCACCCTTTGGTAGCGAGGCAGATATAAAGGAGGCTTGCTGTAGTTGCATACAACCACCCGAAGGAATCCCTGTGACTGCATCCTGGAAGGATGTAGTAGCAATCGTTGATACGTTTCCAACGTACTTCTTATTGCCCATCCAACTCCAGACGGTATTCATGGCATGAATAATCGGAGCATCCGAGAACTTCACAGTGTGTGCGATCCAGTTGTTGTAGACAGCTGCAACCGCTTCGCGGACAACTACTTCTTCCAGCCAGTCAGTTGCAGGCCATCCGGTAGCTCCTCCAGAACCGATGCCACCACACCAAGCCGTTTGACCTGCTGCAGCCATCTTGTCTGACTGAGTAAACATTGCTGCCCATGTTGTTGGAACGGTGTAGTGATACTTTGCAAACTGCTTAGGCGAGTACCAGACCAGCGACTTTAAGTTTGCTGAGTTAGGTGCGGCATAAAATTTTCCACCTACTGAACCAAGATTGAGCCAACTCTTCGACCAGTACTTATTGACGTTATCAACAACTGCCGTTGGAGCTGGAACAGCTTTACCGGTGGAGACCATCTGTGCGATTAATCCTGGTTGCGGAACGAGGGCTAAATCTGGAGCGGTGCCACCGCTCACTCGAACTGGAAGTTGCGCCTCGAATTGGTCGCTGCCATTCCAGTTAATCTTGATACCTGTGCACGCGGTGAAATCCGCGGAGGCCGCCGTGTAGCGAGTGAGTTCATCTCCAACCACAGAGGTGAATACCTCAACGCTCTTGCCTTGATGGACCGCGTAGCCAGATCCTACGTTTGCGCAGTTCGCAGCAGAAGTTCCGTTGAGTGAAGCGGATTTATGAGTTGCAAGGAATGTAACACCGACTGCAATGAGAACTACTGCAGCGCTAACTCCTCCGATTATTTGATTCTTCTTTGTTGTTGCCATGTGAATTCCTTAAGGGACGGTCATGGCCCGAACTCCCTGTGGAATTTGGCTCCTGTGACTGAGTTACAGGGTAGGAGCCATCCCCATGTCTCTAATACGCGTTTTACTTACGATTCTTAGCGAGTCAATAACAACTTCCTTACAAAGCCTATTTATAGGCCGTTTTGGGCAATTACGTTGGAATACCAATGCGCTGATTCCTTAGGCGTTCTCTGCTGAGTTGCGTAATCAACGAAGACGATGCCAAATCGCTTTTGGTAGCCAAGGGACCACTCAAAGTTATCTAGCAACGACCATTGGAAATATCCACCTAGGTTTACGCCGTGATCGATCGCATCCAAGAGAGCGTTTAGATGTTTATCAAGATATGAAATCCGGCGAAGATCATTGATCTTTCCGGTGGCATCTGGACCATCTGGATAGGCACAACCATTCTCAGTAATAAAAATCTGTGGCAGGCTCTCGCCAAATTCCTTCTGCCAGCGAACCAACATCTGGGTAAGTCCTTCAGGAGTGATTGGCCAGCCCATGTCAGTGAGCTCGCCTTTAGGGGTTGAATCGATCGTTAACCCTAGAAGTGCCGAGTTATCGAACTCCACTGTCTTCGCCGAATCGCTAGCTCCAACACGAGTGTCGAAGTAATAATTAATTCCTAGCCAATCATTCTTAGTCTGAGCGAGCTCCATGTCCCCCGGCAATATTGCATCTAGAAATTCTGCGCCGTATTCATCAATCAAGATCTGCGGATACTTGCCGTAGAAGATGGCATCCATCCACCAACGGTTTTGTACTGCATCTAAAATAGCTGAGGCTTTAGCTTGGACCGGATCGCTTGGATCATCGGCCGGATAGTTGGCCTGGTTGAGCACTGGACCAATTTTGAGATCGCTTCGGACAGCTCGCATTGCATTGACCGCAGTCGCATGAGCGATGACCGTGTGATGGGCTACTTTGAATGCAGTAGGTCGATCTGAAATTCCTGGGGCGTGAACACCTAAACCGTGACCTAACCAAGCAACACACCAAGGTTCATTTATTGGAGCAAAGTGCTTGACGCGATCTCCGAAATGTTCTGCCACTGCGGCTGCATATTTTCCGAAGGCTGCTACTGTCTCGCGACTACGCCAACCACCCTTATCTTCTAAGGCCTGCGGTAGATCCCAGTGATACAAAGTTATGTATGGCGTGATCCCTTGCGAAAGCAAGGAGTTAATTAAATTGTCGTAAAAGGCAAAACCACGTTCCTCGCGAACTTCATCACCATTGGGAAAGAGGCGGGACCACGAAATAGAGAGACGAAATGCTTTGATTCCCAAATCTTTCATTAGATTCACATCTGCGGGATAGCGGTGATACATATCGCAGGCGACATCTCCCGTATCTCCATTGTGAGTCTTACCTGGAGTATGCGAGAAGGTATCCCAGATCGAAAGTCCGCGGCCATCTTCAGCGGCAGCGCCTTCGACTTGATAAGCCGCAGTAGCGGCGCCCCAGAGAAAGTTTTGTGGGAACTGGCGCATTGGAACTCCTTATAAATAGGTACAGGTCTATTAAAGCTACTGGGCAGATGCACGTACCGCTGCGGCAACCGAAGTTACTACCCGCGGATCGAAGACGCTAGGAACGATGAAGTTGGCGTTGAGTTGGTCTGAGCTCACGCACTCTGCAATAGCTTTGGCCGCTGCCACCAGCATTCCATCGGTGATCTTATGGATTCGACCATCGAGCAGTCCCCGAAAGATTCCAGGAAATGCTAAAACATTGTTGATCTGATTGGGGTGATCGCTTCGACCCGTAGCAACGACAGCCGCATACTTGCGGGCAATCACAGGATCTATCTCTGGCTCTGGATTAGCTAGCGCAAAGACGATTGATCCTGATGCCATAGCTGCGACATCAGCCTCGGTTAAGACGTTAGGAGCGCTAACTCCAATAAAGATGTCGGCACCGACCATAGCCTCTGAAAGTGTTCCGCGGAAATCTCCAGGATTGCAATTATCTACAAACCAGGTGCGCATGACATCATCTTCGGGAAGATGCTCGTGCACCAACCCATCTTTATCAAAGCCGATGATGTTCTTGGCACCACTTGCTACAAGGAGCCGGGCCACGGCAGTACCTGCTGCTCCGGCACCGCTCATGACGATCTTGCTCGTAGCTAAATCTTTTTTAACAAACTTCAGTGCATTTGTTATGGCTGCCAGAACAACGATCGCGGTTCCATGTTGATCATCGTGGAAGACCGGGATGTCGAGCAATTCCCGCAAGCGGCGCTCTACCTCAAAGCAACGCGGGGCTGAGATATCTTCAAGATTAATACCACCGTATACAGGCGCAATGATCTGAACAGTTCGGACGATCTCATCCACATCTTGGGTATCAAGACAGACTGGCCAGGCATCCACATCCGCAAAGCGCTTAAAGAGCGCGGCCTTTCCCTCCATCACTGGAAGAGCAGCCTCAGGACCAATATTTCCAAGACCAAGAACCGCGGAACCATCTGTTACAACCGCAACAGTGTTTCGTTTAATGGTAAGACGCCTAGCATCCGAAGGATCTGCCGCAATGGCTTGGGAGATTCGAGCGACTCCCGGTGTGTAAGCGCGCGATAAATCGTCACGTGTTTTAAGTGGAACTTTCGAAGTAACTTCGATCTTTCCACCAAGATGCAATAGAAAGGTGCGGTCACTTACCTTGCGTACTGTGAGCAGAGGATTCTCAGAGATAGCCGCGGTGATTCTCTCCGCATGTTCACTATCATGCGCATCACAAGAAACGTCAATGGTGACTCGATCAATAAATGATTCAACAACGTCGAGCGCCGTTATTGATGCGCCAGCAGCCGTGATTGCGGCGGTGATTTCTGCGACCGGTTGTGCGGATGGTGGGCCATCTACACGGATTGTTATTGCATAACCAGGACTCGTTGATGCCATTACACCACTCCGTAAAGTCGATCTCCGGCATCGCCCAAACCTGGGACGATATAGCCCTTCTCGTTCAATTTCTCATCTAGCGCGGCTGTTACGAGCGTGAGATTCGCGGCAGATTCAGCGAACTCCTTTTCCAGCGCCGCTACACCTTCTGGAGAAGAGAGAATGCAGATCATCGTGATATCTGTTGCGCCCAGATCAATGAGGTAGTGGATAGCTGAGATCAGCGTTCCTCCGGTAGCGAGCATGGGATCGAGGACAAAACACTCGTGATCATGTAAATCTTGGGGCAGACGGTTGGCATATGTCTTGGCCTGCAAGGTGTGCTCATCGCGCACCATTCCCAAGAATCCAACTTGGACAGATGGCATTAAGCGCACCATCCCTTCAAGCATCCCAAGTCCGGCGCGCAAAATTGGAATGACGACAGCATCAGGCTTGGCCATCACAGCACCTTGTGCCATAGCCACCGGTGTCTTCACGGTGACGGGTACGGTTTTGATCTCGCGAGTGGCTTCGTAGGCCAACAATGTGACGATTTCGCCAATTAACTCTCTGAATATGGAAGAGGGGGTGGTCTCGTCGCGAAGAACGGTGACTTTATGGGTAATCAGGGGGTGTTGCGCCACATGTACTTTCACACGTCTGACTTTACCCGCGGAATTGAACCTTGTCGCCTCCCTGAAACAGTGGAACTATGAAGGCATGACCAACCACGCTGAGTTCAACGAAGATGACTTTGGCGTGATTGCGTGGCGCGAAGATGGAATGTGGCGCACCTCTCGATTGGTAAATACTCGCGATCTCGGCTCGATTATGGATCAGGTAAAGGCGCAGACTGGAGATGGTGGGTCAATTGCCCTCATCGCAATTGATGAAGAATTCTTTTTGATAGTTCGTGGCGGCGCTCGCGCTATGCAGATGATGTTAAGTGATGTGACCTACGCCGTTGAGTATGAGATAGCCGCTGATGTAATTGATGCGCTGGATCTTCCTTTTCCTGAAGATGAAGATGAACCCCAACCTGGTGGAGATGTCGACCTCTTGTCAGATTTTGGGATTAATGCAATGGAACTTGAAATTATGAGTGATGATTTAGATATGTACCCCGAAGAGCAGATCACCTCACTCGCCCACAGATTGGGTTTTGGTGAGCAGTTCGATCAACTATATGATCGTAATTAATGAGTGATCACCTAGCGTCGATGAGAGAGGCGATCTCTCTCGCCAAGAGCGCCTTAACTACAGATGATGTCCCAGTCGGAGCTCTCGTTATTAACCAACGCGGGGACATTGTGGGTCGTGGTAATAATTTGAGGGAGCAAGGAAAAGATCCAACTGCCCACGCAGAAAT
>CAIMNT010000201.1 GCA_903842855.1 uncultured Actinomycetes bacterium | reverse complement strand
CAAAAATGCGTGAAAGCATTACAAAATACTGGTGTCCCAGGCCGGAGTTGAACCGGCGACCTACCGCTTAGGAGGCGGTTGCTCTATCCACTGAGCTACTGGGACGTGGGGGTACATCAAAGTCTGTATAGGTAGTTTAACGGGGCAGATTCTCATGAAGTTCACAACGTAAATCCCCATTTTGCTCAACCGAGGGGGATCGACGCTCTATTATTACGGACATGACTCAGAGACCTGAGCCAATGGAAGGAATCAACAATGAAGAAGCTCTCTACTACAAGGCTGGCGAGCGTGCTCCTTGCTGGTGCCCTTATCGCGGGTGGATCTATTGCATTTAGCGCATCGGCTCAGGCTGCTGGAAAGCAAGGCACAGCCTGCACCACGTTAAAAGCTAAATCAGGCAGTTACACCTGTGTGGCAAATCCTCTCAAGACATCACCTAAATTAACCTGGGCGTATTCAAATTGTATTGGAGCTCAAAGTGATTACCTCAGCAACGTCTCGAACCTGGCTACCTATACCAAGAATGCGACTGACACTTTGAATAAAGCACAGAGCACTTTGGCCTCATACCAAAATGCACTCACCGTTGCTCAAGCGGCGCTAGATGACCTCACCAACAAAAAAGTATTCACAATTACCTACGTGCCAAATACGCGTACGCCAGCGACTACAGCAATAGGCATCTCAGCTGCAATCGCGGCTTATCAAGCCAAGATTGCCGATGACCAAACTCGTGTTGCCTTCTACACTGCAGCACTTGCAAAGGATGCTGCTGGAAGCAACCAGGCTAAAAGCGATCAGAAGTCAATTGATGCATTCAACCTTGGTATCAAAACACGTCAAGGAACTATTGACCTTCTCAATCGCCAATTAACTCGCGTGCAATCCTCTGTCACTAATTACCAGTCTCAGATCGCTACCTGGACAACCACAGTCAACGGTGCAATCGCTCAGCAGAAGCAACTGACAACCCAGTTAACGGGCCAGACCACATCTGCGAAGACAACACGTGCCTTGGCTTGTAAAGCTGGGCTATAAGACCTACCTAAACAGAATAGCTGTTATAGCTGCGGGTAACACGGGTGTAATTCCCGTGCTACCCGCAGTTTTTTATTAATAACAGATTGAAAATCTACTGTTCACATTTTCTCTAATTAGTTAGCCTCTAGCGATGGCCATCGGTACCGCGACGACATATGCGCGGCTTCGGCTCGCTACCCTGGGCCTCTTAGGGCTTCACATCGCGCTACGCGCCGTCTTCCACTCACCTACTCCACTGATCGACCTTTATATTTATAACGCCATAGCATTTCTTGCTGCTGCAGTCGCTTTTTTAGCCCCCACGTTTAACGACCATTTAGCTCGCATATCTCTCAGCAGCGCAATTCTCTTGTGGGCGATCGGCTCCACTTCAACTACATGGAACTCCTTTTACGGCACGGTAATCTGGCCAAACTTTTCCGATATCTGTTACATCCTTTTCTATCCACTCATGCTCTTTGGACTAATTCGTGCACTTACAGTTCATAGAACTTTTCGCCCAATAGAAATACTGGATGTCGTCATAATTACATTCGGATTTTCCACGCTCATCGCAGCCCTCTTACTCAAGACCGCCATGGCTCACTTTGTTGGAACTGCTACCTCAGTTTTTCTTTCGATTGTCTACCCCGTCGGAGATGTCGTGCTGTTAGCAATCGCTCTCATTGTTGTGGTTGTGCAGCGACGTGCACTGCGCTCACTCCTTCTGTTGTTAGGCACTACGGTCTTTACCTTCACTGACCTCTATTTTCTCTATAAATCAGCGACTACCGGCTACGGATTTGCGCAACTTACTGATGATGGCTGGCTCATTGGTTTGCTCTTAATAGCAGAAGCCCTCTGGCACCATGGCGGAGAAACCCAGGTAAGTGAGAAAATTATTGGCTTCTCCACAACCTTCGCCACCATCTTTAGTGGCGCCACGCTGGCTTACTCTGCACTTAAGCCCGGAGTAGTTCCATCTACCGCATTAGTTCCTGCCATCGCCACTGTTGCACTCTCCGTGGCTCGGCTCGCAGTTGCTTTGAAAGATGCCAGAAGTGCATCTACAAATCTTGAGTTAGCTCGAATCGATGAACTCACAGGATTGGCAAATCGTCGTAAATTTATTGCAGATATAACGGCATTGGGTACAAACCCTGGAACAATTTTATTATTGGATCTCAATGGTTTTAAAGCGGTAAATGACTCTCTTGGTCACGAAGCCGGTGATCAACTTCTTCGCCAAATATCTTTGCGATTTTCCAGAGTGGTTCCGCATGGGGCGCTTCTGGCACGTCTCGGTGGCGATGAATTCGGAGTAGTGATTCCCGGAAGTGCCCACTTAGGTCATGAGGTTGCGATGGCCCTCACATCCACTACAAGCTATCCATTTGTTATAGCGGGCGAAGAAATATCCGTAGGAGTAAGTATTGGACGAGTCGTGAATGATGGCAAGGCAGATGTTCTTCAGAGAGCAGATAGCGCAATGTATGAGGCTAAACGTTCTGGTGGGGGTACGGTTCTTTGGCAACCTTGATCTCTTCTAGCCTCGCCAAAGACTCCAACCGCTCTTGTGCATGATCGACAATCGGTGCCGGATATCCGTGTCTAAATCCATCGAGCACTTCCCACGGGGCATGAATATCTGAGGCACTTAGGTGAGCTAATTCAGGAACATACTTACGGATATAAGTACCTTGCGGATCAAATCTTCTGCCCTGCTCGGTTGGGTTAAAAACTCGATAGTAAGGAGATGCATCTGTACCGCATCCTGCCGTCCATTGCCACCCATGTGAATTTGATGCAACATCGTTATCGATAAGAAATTTCATAAAGAAATTGGCGCCATATTGCCACTCAATATGTAGATCTTTTACTAAAAATGAGGCCACAATCATTCGAACTCTGTTATGCATCCACCCCTCTCGTCGAAGTTGTCGCATTCCAGCGTCGACTATGGGATAGCCGGTCTTTCCGGTGCACCAAGCAGCAAATTGGGCGCCAGGTTTGTCATATCTCATTGCCGCGTAATTTGGAGCGTAGTAACCACGAGAGGTATGGGGGTAGTGATGGAGCACATCGGCATAAAACTCTCGCCAAGCAATCTCTTTTCGAAATACTTGTTGTGCACTGGATTGATTGAGCTCCGCCAAGAGGGTCCTGGGATGTATCTCGCCCCATCGCAGGTGGGGACTTAGACGACTTGTCCCTGGTATCCCAGGGATATTTCTGGCCTCGTCATAACTCGACAAGCCCCCCGATTGATATGCCCTCCAGCGGTCTAGGGCTGCCTCCTCCCCGGCCTCCTGCAGTTCGATCCCAGAAGGCGAAGACCACGAGGGAAGTATGCGATCCAGAGGGTCGGGAGTTACAAACCTAGGGTCTTTGGGGGCAGGTGCTGGATCCCGCCAGCCATGGCTCAACCAAGCCCGATAAAAGGGGGTATAAACGCGATAGTTGGTCTGATCGGGTTTGCGAACCCGACCCGGGGCGACGGCATACCCAGATCCGGTGTATTCAACCTGGATTCCAATCTCCGCCAACTCCGCCTCCGCTGCTACCCCATAGGGCGCGTATTCGCGGGCAGCGTGGACGCTAGTTATTCCGTAGCGCGCAATTACATCTTGCAATACCGCGCCAACTGAACCCGAGATGACCGCGAGCTTTCCCCCGACCGATTCATCTAATTTTGCCAAGGAGGCCGCTAGATATGCACGACGAAATTCTCCTGCGCGCTCTGCGACAGCTTCATCCATAATAAAGAGCAGGAGAGTTTCATCGGCTGCAGCGAGCGCATCAAGTAATGCTGGATTGTCGGACAAGCGCAGATCACGGCGAAACCAAAAAAGGGATCTCCTTGCCATATGGCTATCCTTTCACAATGGAGCAGCGATGGAGATATTGAAAAAGTATCAAGTCCGCGGAGCCCCTGGTGAGGTACGCCGCACGAACTTCCATGATCGAACCGTGGATTTCTGGGCTCCCCCTCGGCCGACTCCATATTTACTCGTCACCCATGATGGTCAAAATATCTTTGATAAGGCGACTTCTACCCGGCACCGCACATGGGAGCTTGCTGGCGCCGCCAACAAGGTCGCAGAAGAGTTTGGAACCACACCGCCTGTCATCATCGCTGTCTTCCACTCAAGTGGTCCATCTGATCCATACGGACGAGGAAAAGATTTAGCGCCACAAGATGTATTTACTGATGGGGTTGAACCCGTCGTCAACCATTCTGGGATTTGGCCAACACCTACACCGACCTATCCCTTGAGCGAGTTACGCGGAAATCAATATTTGAACCAGATTGCTCACTCCATCATTCCGAGTATTTGTGAATATGTTGGGCACGAGCTCGTACCAGCCCAGACAGCGATATTAGGTGCAAGTATGGGCGGCTTGGCGGCTCTCAATGGGATGGCTCGTTACCCAGAGATATTTGAAACAGCCCTCTCATTTTCGCCGCACTGGACCGTTGGGAGAGAACCTTTAGTGCAACGGCTAATGAGCGCCTTACCTAGAGCGGGTCAACACACAATATGGATGAGCCGCGGAACAAAATCACATGATGCCAAATACGGACCGTTTCAAGAGTTGGCTAACAGTTATGCAGTTGCCGCGGGTTACAGATACGGAAGTGATTTGGCTACTCCGATCTTTAATCGGACCACTCACAACGAGCGATCGTGGAGCAGTTATGTCAACCAAGCGCTGCGTTTTTGGATCAGCCAGAGTAATTAACTTTGTAAGTCAATATCTTTGAGGTAGCTACATTCCCTGATGCGTCTTTTACCGTTGCCACCAATTGCACTGTGGTTCCAGCTTTGTAATCCTGCGGATGAATATAGGTTCTATACAGTCCACCTGGAACATCAGTCGTTGCAAATGTACGGCGATCAGTCGAGCCAAGTGAGCTCCATGGTTTTCCAGGAAGTCGAATACCGAAAGTGACTGTCTCAAAATCGCTCCCGGGCACGGTGGCATTTACCCCTATCCAGCGTGGAGTATTGAAATCGACTGCCGGAGCATTCAGGGTGACGGAGAGCTGCTTTTTAGTCAGAGATGGCGAGAAGGATTTATCCGCCTTCAGCACTACCCAGGCTCGAGCAGGCAGAGTCATCGTCAGATTTTTGCCCGCCACTGTCAATGCCTGGGCAGAGCCACTCAGGGTGCTCCAGGTAGGACTCTGTGTAGAAACAGGAGTAGTAAATGCCGCTGGGCTATCACTGGTGTTAAAAGCAACGAGGAACTCTTGGCCTCCGGAATACCGACTTACGGCAAAGACCGAGGAATCACCATATCTAACTTGTTGAGTACCAGCGCGCAATGCAGGATATTTTGATGTCAGGCTTTGTAGAGCGGTGATCACATCCTGCATCGGATTTTGAACATCGAAGGCGCTTTGGGTTCCGATTGGTGAACTACCGATCCGATATTGCGTCTGCCATTCAGCGACTTGGGTCGGGAACATATCTTGCCGTGCGGCTTGGTCTCCGCCGGTACCTGTCATTCCCTTCTCATCGCCGTAATAAAGAATTGGTCCGCCGCGCAATAAAAAGAGAAGTGCATCGCTTAACTCATCGCGTTGCAGCATTGCTTGATCCCCAGCGTACTGATCAGCGTTATAAATAGCTGTTCCAATGCGGCCTATATCGTGATTGCCCATAAAGGTGGCAAGTCCGTATGAGCTTGAGGTCGCGCTAGTGTAGAAGTCATCGGTATTAAAGAAATCGGCCAACTGCTGGCCCGTGCCATTGTTCACCACATATTTAGAAGCAACTGCTTGGAGTGGAAAATCAAGGACGCTGGGAAGGCCTTGCTCGGTGACATAAGTAGCCGTTAAAGACGGATCGCTAAAAGAGACTTCTCCAAAGATCGGAAATGTTGGATGTCCGTTTGCATGTGCAACTTTCAGAATAGCTGGGATAAATTTCTGCCAGAAAGCAGCGTTTACATAGGGCGTTGTATCGATGCGGAAACCATCGATATTAAATCGAGTAATCCAACTCGACCAAAGATCAATCTCGCCCTGCAACACCGCTGGCTTCTCGGTAAAAAGGTCGTCCAGTCCATCGAAATCACCATCAAGGTAAGTGGTTCCATCGCTGAAATCAATATTCCCACGGTTGTGATAGTTGGTTAAATCATTGAGGAATGCGGGGCTCTTGGCATTTGCCAGCTCGGGAGCGACTTGAGGAATATTAGGAAAGGAATTTGCCACACACATCTTGGGGAAGGTAGCTAAACCTGCGTAATCAGCGGGATTGAAAGGCGTTCCATCGCAACTTTTGTATGGAGAGCTGCTCGCGCTCACATAACTGTAATTTTCACCTTGATATGTGATGAGATCCGCAGTGTGATTGACCACGATATCCAAAATAACTTTCATCCCTAATTTATGCGCCGCAGCCACAAAGGTTTTGAAGTCAGCTTCCGTTCCCAAGTGTGGATCAATGGTGGTGAAGTCCAATCCCCAATAACCGTGATAATCGGCAGAACCACCTTGCACGTATTGACCCTTAACTGGTGGAGTAACCCAGAGTGAGGTGAATCCTAAGGACTTGATGTATGAGAGGTGAGCGGTGAGCCCCTTGAAGTCTCCCCCGTGATAATAGGCCGGGCTGGTTGGATCAAATCCAGAGATCAGGCACGGAGCTGCGATGCAGCGAATTCCTAGGTCATCGTTGGAGGTATCGCCATTTGCAAATCGATCTGTCATTACGAAGTAGACCGATTGCGTACTTAAGTCACCACGTGCGACAGGAAGAGCAGGGGTCGCAGAGGTGCTTGTCGCGGAACTTGAGACGGGCGTTCCTAACAGAAGAGTTGAACCGAGTATCGCAAGAGCAAGAGAAGCCACATACCTGCGCTTCATTCGACTAGATCCGACTCAGTTGGTAAATCCCTATGGACGGCTCAACATCGCTACGTGAGATGCTGGCGCCAATCTGTCCGCTCCCATAAAGTACTTTTTCAACTTCAAATCCAAGAGAGGCGAGCGAAATATTAAATTGAGTGGGGTTTCGCGAAAGTACAACCAGAATTGTCTCGGCATGGCTCTCGCGTAAGAAGGCCACTACATCATCAGTGACATGAATAAAACGCAGACCTCCAAGTGCAAGAGCATCACTTGACCTTCTAATCGCAACGAGATGTTTCACTTGTTCAAAAAACTTGGAGTCCCAGCGCTCTTTGTGCTCCCAGGGGATTGTCCGCCTGGCATCCTCACCCCAGGCACCCTCTAAACCAATTTCATCGCCAGCAAAAATTGATGGAACTCCCGGGTAGGTAAGCAGTAGCGCCATTCCCACTAAGTGCCGAACTGGATCTTTGCCAACTACATTTCTAAATCGAGCGGTGTCGTGAGAATCAAGAAGCAACATGCTCGCTACTAGATTGCGCCAAGGAACACCTGCATTAAATTGCGTCATGGCTGCAACTAGTTGCGATCCAGTCACCTGCGGAATGTCGGTTGGCTGACCAAAGAAGCCATACTCAACTTGTGGGTCATTGTTAAGCCATCCCCAAATGGGACGCATGAAACCGTTGTAGTTCATGGTGCCATGCCAACCTAGACCATTGAGATCGGCAGGGAAATGGTCGGCGTTTTCAGCGACTAGCCAGGCATCAGGATTTGTCTCATCCATCGCTTGGCGGATTCCATGTACAACTTCTGAATTGAAATCATCTTCGAAGTAACGGCCTGTCATGTTGCCGACATCGATGCGCCAACCTGACATTGAATAGGGTGCAAGTAGCCATTTGCGAACGATGGAGTCTTTCCCGGCATACAGTCTCCGCTTTAGAAGTTCAGAGGAGAAATTGAATTTTGGAAGGCTAGCAAGACCCCACCAACCTACATACCCATGAGGAATCGATTTATCCCAGTAGAAGAAGGCTCGCTCCTTGGATTTCTTATCCTTTAGCGCCTTAATCAACCATGGGTGCAATCGACCGCAATGATTAGTAGTCAAATCCCCCATCACAGCAATACCCAGCTCCTTGGTCCTGCGCTTCAGCGAGAACATGGCCTTGTCTCCACCAAGCAAAGGATCGACCTCGTCAAAAGAGGATGCGTCATATCGGTGGGTGGAATTGGCGGGGAAGAAAGGTGTGAAGTAGATGCCGTTTATTCCGAGCTCCACAATATGATCTAGATGTTGTTCGACTCCCAACAAGTCACCGCCAAAGAGTTCTACCCCAGTGGTTGGGTCTTTGCCTTTGGGTAGGTCATCCCAATCGCGACGGACAAAGTTTTCAGGAGCCTTGCGCTCTTTACCGGAGCTCGCAAAACGATCTGGAAATATTTGATAGAAGACTGATCTGTTAATCCACCTCGGGAAACTTGGTCTAGCAAGAATCTTGAAGTCATTTGTGCTTGTGACTTCATAGGCAAATAGCCCGGCTGCATTAAGCCACGAGTAATTGCCATCTTTGATCAGAAGAAACCGGTACGGCGTGATTGGATTAAGAACCGGAACGCTCACGCTCCACCACGTCTCAACTGGACCAGCATCGGCTATGGCCATCTCGAAGAGGCGTGGTTCCCCATCGTGATAGAGACGTAACATTGCTCTATCCAGGGCTAGATCGTTCGAAATCCGAAATCGAAAGGTAACTTCTTCCTTTATAGCAGGGGCGCTATTGCTTAAGTAAATTTCGCTTCCATCGTGATGGGCAAATAGTGGAACCTTCATCGCGCCCCCTGTTCATACTTTTCGTAACCAAGTTTAGGTGAATTATGTGGTGTTAGCCCTTGGTCGCACCTTGAGTGAGTCCGCCAATGATGAATCGTTGTAACGAAAGGAAGAGGATTACAAGCGGGATGGAAGCCATCAAAGATCCAGCAGCGAATGGCCCCCAGTTCTGACCGAATTGTGCACCGACAAAAGAGTTGAGGCCAACTGCAACTGTGCGCTGATGAACGTCGGTGAGGAAGATAGAAGCCAATATAAATTCATTGAAAGTACCGATGAAGGCTAGAAGTGCGGTAACGGCTAGTACTGGCGCAGCCAAGGGGAAGAAGATCAACCAATAAACTTGTGGTGTCGAAGCGCCGTCAATTCGGGCGGCTTCATCCAACTCCATGGGAATTGTGTCGATATAGCCGCGGAGCAACCAGATATTTACTCCCATGGATCCACCGAGATATATCAACAGCAATCCACCGAGGCTTCCCAAACCGATGGCTGGAAATACTGTGTAAACCCGCTCCATCATCACGTAGATAGCGGCCAGGGCCAAGAATGAT
>CAIMNT010000200.1 GCA_903842855.1 uncultured Actinomycetes bacterium | reverse complement strand
TCCAAGTCCCCACTTTTGAGTAGGCAATACAGAGTTGATCTTGATATCCCAAGTACTTTCGCTGTCTGTACTGGGGTCCATAGGGCTGGTATTTCAGTCATTGTTTATCCTTTATCTATGAGTCATTACTGAGAAAAAAAGAATCTCATGGGCGATTTCTATTGTCTGTCTAAATCCATCCCTATTTTTTAAGGAGGGCCGAAGCGTGTACTGGTGTATAGGTGTAGACCCTCTTAGAACATTCTTATCTTTACCGAGAAAAAGAAATAAGAAGAGATTTTCTTGGGCGGTCTACACCCCTACACCTATGCACCAATCATGCGACCGAGTGCAATAAGCCTTGATCTGGGGCCTCAATTAAGTATCTGTAACCCTTATTTCCACGCTTTTTCGTAATTGTGATCCCAAACAAGGTTTGCAGGTCTGCCTCAATACGCTTAAGTGCATTTCCAAAGGCGGAAGAGGTTTGTGGAAAAGTTTTCTGATCCTCTCCCTTCACATGCGCTTTGATAATTTCATGAAGTTCGACTGATAAGACCCATGTCCCAATCAGAGGTCCATCTATGAGTTCATCAGGCAAACTAGATAAAGTTTGAATGTGGGAGCAGGTACCATTCTTTGACAGAAGGCAATTGCTAAGTCCACGGACTGCGTCCGCAAAGACGCTACTACCCAAGACAGTCTCTGACAGTTCCTTGATTGAGTTTTGCAGATAACCTATTCCATCGAGGTCCAGGATCGCACTAGCAATTGTTATGTTCTCAACCAATTCACGATTTCGATGTTCGACTCCATCAGGGATTTGTATACTTTCTGCATTCTTCAATATCTGCGAAGTAATCTCCAGCAATGAATGAAAGATCTCTCCTTTCACTGCATCCCACTCTTCATAGATCTCGGTTGAAGGTGAGATGTCTTGAGATGAGAGCGGACGCAGTTCGAAGACGATCGACCGAGATGCAAGGTCGCTCCTAGAGAATCCATCCATGATTCCATTGATGAATACAGGGCGTTTGAATTGTCGAACATGTGCATTGTCATCGCTGTATAACTCCCGAAAAATAATCTCGCCACCAGTAGAAAATCGTGCCAACATATCTGACTCGTCTGCTCCAACATGAGAGATATTGTCGAAATTCAATGATCGACGTAGCGAAGCAAGTGTTTTAAGTTCCTTCTGGTCCTGGGTGAGACTTGTTCCTGGTGCAGAAGTTGTTGGGTCAAAGATATCCATCAAAAACTTTAAGGCTGTTGTCTTTCCTGAATTTGCACTTCCTTTGAGGAACACAATTGGTTGAGGTGCATTTACCATTAATGACGTCACTAAAGCACCAATCAGTGCAGGCAGAGCACGCTCTTCTATTCGAATGAAGCGCAAAAGATCTCGGACCGTATGCGTGCCCTCAATGGGGTGAGGAAGCGCATTCGAGATTTGGGTGCGGGTAAAAATAACATCACCTTGAGTTGTTGCTTCATATCCATCAGCGGTGACCTTCAACAACATATTGGGGTCTTCCCAGACAGGATCGATAAAGATCGTACGTCGATTACCTCCAACTCTGAGATTCGTTAGACAAGGCTGACTTTTCGATCCCATTGCAGATAAGTAATTAATCAGACTTATGCGTGCAGTCTGGCTCGGCCACCTATTAGTAGATTTGAAATGCTCGAGGCAGATTCGGTTGATTCCTTCTGAGTCAACACCTTTGATGGGCTTCGCTAGGTGTGGCTCGTCATGGAAGATCAGGAAGATTTGCCCATCATTACCTTTACGGAGCGTTGCCAACTGCTCCGATATTGCGATGAGTTCTTGAACTATATCTTTCTTCTTTTCGTTATGCATGGTCTATTTCCTTTCGTAAGAAAACAGATCCCCTCGGCACATTCTGAGACGTTCCTTCATTCTCAGAAATAGCATCTTGCTTTTCGTCACCAGAGTTGGTGATTGGTCCATAGTTAACCGCTGAAATACTCTCAAGTCTGCCTAAGTGCAGGAATTCTTGAAAGAGGTTCTCGAGTTCTTCCTCTCGCCTTCTATAGGCATCGGCCAGCCATCGATCTTCAATATCAATCTGTGCTTTCATCAAGATTTGATCAAGGGCGAAAAGCCTTGGATCGTCAGGTAGAAGTACC
>CAIMNT010000199.1 GCA_903842855.1 uncultured Actinomycetes bacterium | reverse complement strand
TCTAGAGAAGAGAAGGTAATTGGCATTACTGCTAACCCTGTCGATCATCGTCTGCGACAAGATAGAAAGAATGCACCAGATATCTCAACACTCTCTAAATACCTTGATGGGGACTTAATAAACTTTCCTCTGAATCGAACTTCAAGTGCACACCACTTAGTTATTGCTGCGACTGGTGCTGGTAAATCGCACTTGCTTTCGCGTATGGGGGCATGTGCTCTTGATGCCAATTGGCGAGTGGTATTTATTGATTTCAAAGGTGGGCGCCAGGAAAGAGAATTATTCTCTGCAATTGGCTGTGACACCATGAAAACTAAGCCCATAGTCAAGAATTGGCCAGGTGATCCAATTGATCTATTTCGTGGAAGCAAGGAAGATATTGCTGATCGCATTACTGGTTTTCTTCCAGCCCCAACACAAGGTGATGGTGATTTCTATAGGGCAAGGATGGTCAGGGCTCTCTGGGCGGTAATTGTTTACACATCTGCGCCAGCACCTACTAACGTTGATGAAATCTTAAATCGTGTTAGAAACGGCAATTCTTTTGCAGAAAATCCTGAAGATCGTGCGATTTTTGCACAAAAAGAGAAAGGCATTCCACTCGGGATTGTCATCGCTGAAGGCTTGGCGAATCGATTGAGCGCACTTCAACAAGTTGGTCCTAGAGCCACTCACTCAGGATTTAGTTGGAGTGATCCTTGGGAAATAGCCGTTTTTAGTTTGGATGCGACCAGGGAATCTGATCTTCGAATCGGAGCAGCTATTTTGCATGACTTTGATTCTTGGCTTCGAACATCAATGCGACAAGATAATCCAAAGCCAATCCTCTTTGTCGTCGATGAAGCAGGTGCCTTAGGAAGAATCAACGCAACTCATACACTTTTGAATCTTGTGGCTCGAGGCAGAAGCAGTCAAGTTTCCGTCGTCATTTCCTCTCAAGAGTTGGCAAGTCTTTCTGTTGGGGAAGAGTTGCTCAATACTGGACCGATACGCTGGCTTGGTCAGACTCCTTCTCCCCAAGAGATGATTGATGCGACTGGAACTAAACACGTTATTGAAACGAGTTACGGCGAAGGCAATCAAGGTTGGAATGGCAAACGTTCTGGCCGTGCCCAGAGGGCTTATGCAGTTGATCCAGATGTGATTAGAGATCTTCCTAAGTTCTATTGGAACATAAGTGAAGGCGGTAAAAATATTTATGCCTACGTGCCTCCGTTGAATTACCAGGAAGGATTGTAGAAGACCTGAACTTCCCACTTTCTGCGGTATATCCAGCAAAAAGTGGGAAGTTCCATTAGATTATTTTGCTGATGGATCAGTAGCTGTCATTCTTTCTAAAACACCTTCAGTGTTTCCAACATACATTTCCCACGTAGTTAAATAGCTCGCATGACCTGCTGTAGTGGAGATATCCCCTATGAGCTTCTTTTCATCAACTAAATAGTAAGTACAGAATACGTGTCGAAGGGAATGAAAATTCCAAAGATACTTTCCGCTGGAATCCTTTTGCCAACCAGCAATTTCTTGAGCAGGTCGGCGTACTCTTTTACCAAAACTACTAGGACATAACCAGCCACCATCTTGATTAGGAAATAGCAATTTACGAGTACTTCCATCTTGTAAGACTGGAGTTTCAATCATTTTATTCAACTCGCTGATTCGTTTCTTTAAATTTGCTTTTAGCTTGTAGCCACTTGGAGTGACTTCGGGAAATACCGTTTCTCGTTGTGTATCCCATTTTGGAAGCTGTCGGGATTTATGGCCTCCATCGCTCAGGCATTGATAATCAACTTTTATTACTCGTTTGTTCAGATTAATATCGGATAGATCTAAATCGCATATCTCGCCAAAACGTAAGCCTGAGTATGCAGCCAAATTAAACATCAATTCATACCACCAGATGTCAGTTACCTGAACTGCTGCTTTTGCTACTTTAGACACCATTTGATGAGTCGGTATCTGACGACTATCGACATGAAGTTTGCTCTCTCCCGCGGTTTTCGTCTTTCGCTTCGCGATTTTGTTCAAATCGCTAAGAAGCATGTCTGATTTCTGCAGAAGCCACCCCTTGGCACAACCCCATCGAATGAGCGTTGAGAGAGAAGCAGCTACGTGATCTCGTAAATCTACTGTTTTGCAAGATTCAATGATTTTCACTAAGTCCGTATTTGTTAGTTTCATACATTTCTTGTCGCCTACAGCTTTGAGGATGTGATTTTTGAAAATAGATTCCTGACTACTCGTGTGTTTAATCCC
>CAIMNT010000198.1 GCA_903842855.1 uncultured Actinomycetes bacterium | reverse complement strand
GGTTGTATTAACCGATTGGCCGCCTGGCCCGGATGAGCGATAAACGTCGATACGCAGATCTTGCTGACGGATTTCAACATCTACCTCATCGGCTTCAGCCAAGATCAGTACTCCCGCAGCATAGGTATGAATTCGACCTTGGGATTCAGTCTCTGGGACACGTTGCACGCGGTGCACTCCACCTTCAAATTTCAATTTGGCGTAAGGGGTCTTACCTGGTTCACCTACGCCCTTAGATTTAATAGCCATCGATACATCTTTATAGCCACCCATTTCAGAGTCGGTGGCATCGATAATCTCAGTCTTCCACCCTTGTCGCTCGGCATAGCGTTGGTACATCCGGAGCAAATCTCCGGCAAAGAGGGCCGACTCATCGCCACCCACCCCAGCCTTAATCTCCATGATGACATCGCGATCATCATTGGGGTCACGTGGCAGGAGTAGCTCCTCTAACTTAGCCTCGCTCTCGGCGAGCGCGCTTTCCAGGGCGGGAATTTCAGCGGCAAAATCGGGATCTTCAGCGGCCATTTCACGTCCGGCGGCGAGATCATCAGTGGCGCTCTTCCAGGCTCGGTAGCCGCCAATGACTGGTCCGAGTTCGGCGTAACGCTTACCTAAACGGCGTGCCTTGCCTTGGTCGCTGTGAATGGAGGGGTCGGCGAGTTCTTTCTCTAGCTCAACATACTCATCGAGAAGTTCGTGGACATTGCCGAACTTGTCATGTGCCTGGCTCATGCGATCTCCCTTCTTCGCTTCGATCTTGAATTCAAATTTGGCCTATACAAATAAAAGAGACCGCGCCCACCCATGACAGGGTGAGCCGCGGTCTCTTGAAGAAAGCTACTTAGTCTCTGTTGCCTTGCCGAAACGCTTTTCGAAGGCAGCTACGCGGCCACCTGTATCGAGGATGCGTTGCTTTCCAGTGTAGAAAGGATGGCAAGCGGAACAGACTTCAACATAAATTGAACCTGATGCTTTTGTGGAGCGAGTCGTGAAGACCTGGCCGCAACCGCAGGTGACGGTTGTCTCAATGTAATCTGGATGAATCTCTGGCTTCATGAAAGAACCTCTTTAGGTACCGATGGGCTTACTGGGTCGGAAATCCCGTGAACCAGCATGGAGAAGGTTACAAGGTTAAAGGCGGACTAGGAAATTGAGCCGACCTCCGGCTTAGTAGTAACCGCGCCAATGGGTAACAGCAAGGGCCTTACAAGGAGAGCCATAGCGAATCTTGATATAACGAATTCCCCATTTAATCTGGGTGACGGGATTTGTACGCCAGTCGGTGGCGATGACATCCATCTTGTTTCCAGGTAACGCCTGGGCGATACCGGTTGCTCCGCTGTAATAGTTATGAGCTTTAAAGTTCCAGTGACTCTCGCCATTCCAGAGTGCATTCAAGCAAGACATCTGACGAGCGCTCCACTTATAAGTAGATGCGACGATCTCCTTTGCCACCAGTTTGGCGCCTTCTGGAGTTTTGGCTTGTTGGACCTGGCGCGCGGCCTGGGAGACCAGAGCCATCTCACCTGCATCGACTGAACTTGCTGAGCCAAGGTCAATGAGTCCGAAATTTTGGGTCAGCGCGACGGTGGGATCGACCATGACAGCCGGGGCGCTAGGGGCATCTGGAAGGGTTACGGTCTGTCCGAAGTCGACCTCTGCAAAAGTGGTGTTAACCGAGGCGAGGATTGTGATGGCGAGGGCCGCTGTCATGACGACGAATGGTTTACGGAATGAGTGAACCACGGCTCTGCCTCCTTAGCTCTAGTCGATCGTGCCCTTCATTGCGCCCAGCAGCTTCGCGATTCGAAGCCATCCAGAGCGCCTGACAGGTTTTAGAGTTACAGAGGTATTAGGCAGAGGCAAATTTTATCCCGCATAACCCCAAAAAATTTTTAATTCTCAGAAATGACCATTTCTAAAGGTGCAGGTCAGCCCGTAAGAAACCCTTTATGTCCGAAATGTCCGTAGGGGCAGTTTTTTAGCCCTCTGCAGGGAAATTAGGCAAGGAAGTTAATTGGCTCTTCCAGCATCTCAGTGACCAAAGCGGCAATCGGCGAGCGCTCTGACCTAGTCAATGTGACATGGGCGAAAAGTGGATGCCCCTTAAGGGACTCCACCACCGCGACCACACCGTCGTGGCGACCGACCCGAAGGTTGTCCCGCTGCGCGATGTCGTGAGTGAGGATCACCCTTGAACCTTGACCAATTCGAGAGAGGACTGTGAGTAGAACTCCGCGCTCTAGGGACTGTGCCTCATCCACGATGACGAAAGAATCGTGCAAGGAGCGACCGCGGATATGGGTGAGCGGCAAAACTTCGATCAAGCCACGATCAACGATCTCGTCAATGACGGTCTGACTGACCAAGGCTCCCAAAGTATCGAAGACAGCTTGAGCCCAAGGCGACATCTTCTCGCCCTCACTGCCGGGAAGATAACCAAGTTCCTGTCCTCCGACTGCGTAGAGGGGGCGAAAAATTACAACCTTCTTATGGTGGCGACGTTCGAGCACCGCTTCAAGACCAGCACAGAGAGCGAGGGCAGATTTTCCAGTTCCTGCTCGACCACCAAGAGAGACGATGCCGATCTCATTATCAAGAAGTAGATCCAGGGCAACTCTCTGTTCGGCCGATCGGCCATGCAGCCCAAAGGCGGAGCGATCACCACGAACTAATTGCAGTTGCTTGTCGGGAGTGACCCGCGCGAGTGCACTTCCCTTTTCTGAATGGAGAACAATTCCGGTGTGGCAGGGATGTTCGCGTGCTAACTCGTGGGGGGTGCGGTCATTTTCATAGAGGGAGTCAATGAGTGACCCACCCACGTTGGCTTCGACCATTCCGGTCCAACCAGACGTTGAGGCCAACTCATGTCGGTACTCCTCAGATTCAACGCCGACCGAGGAGGCTTTCACCCGCAACGGCAGATCCTTGGTGACTAGGACCACCTCGCGGCTTTCGGCCATTAGGTTTCTTGCGATCGCCAAGATCCGAGAGTCGTTAGAGCCATCGCGCAGGAAGCCTGCTGGAAGGGAGGTTGGATCTGAATGGTTGAGCTCAACCTTGAGGGTGCCGCCCACCTCGTTGATGGCGATCGACTGATCCAAGCGGCCATGGCTAATGCGCAGGTCATCTAGGGTGCGAAGCGCTGCCCGGGCAAAGTAGCCCAGTTCGGGATGGTCACGTTTAGTCTCGAGTTCCCCAATAACCACGATCGGGATTATGACTTCATGCTCGGCGAAGCGAGCTAATGCGGCCGGATCTGCCAGCAAGACACTGGTATCTATTACATACGTCTTGCGCCCTTTATTTTGGCTCTTTGCCAAGAGGTCCTCGCGCTTTCCGTGGATTTAGTTCTTCTCGAGTGGCTTCCATCCGCAGGGGGACAAATGGAACTAATACCTCATAAAGTAAAACTCGCGAGCCCTCGGGGGTGAGCGACACGCGGTAGCGAAAGGTTAATTTACGAAGGCGGGCTGGCTGCGGGGCTACCGACCGAAGCGGCGGTTGCGCTGGGCGTAGGCACGCAGAGCACGCAAGAAATCGACGCGGCGAAAGTCGGGCCAATAGGCCTCACAGAAATAGAACTCTGAGTGGGCCGACTGCCAAAGGAGAAATCCAGATAGCCGCTGCTCCCCCGAAGTTCTAATCACTAATTCAGGGTCGGGCATTCCTGCGGTATATAAATGCTTGCTTACCTCATCAATAGACAGACCACTTGCGATCTCATCAGCGCTCTTACCTTGGACAATCCCATCTTTAATGAAGTTTCGAACCGCATCAACGATCTCGTGCCGTCCCCCGTAACCGATCGCCACGTTGACGACGACCTTGGTTCGACCTTTACTCCTAATTTCTACATCGCGTAACTTAGTCTGCAACCACTCTGGTAATAACTCTAAAGCTCCAAGCGGCTTTATCTCCCACTTGCCGAGTTCATCGAGGTGATCTACCGCGGTGGCGATAATCTTCAGCAGGGCATCGAGCTCTCCCGCCTCCCGATTTAAATTGTCAGTGGAGAGTAGCCACAAGGTAATGATGGAGACATCAGCTTCTTCGCACCAATTAAGAAGTTCGATGATCTTTGAAGCTCCTGCGCGGTGGCCTTCTTCGGGGTTAGCTCCAAAATTCGATTTAGCCCAACGTCGATTTCCATCCAAGATAACGCCAACGTGATGAGGTGTCTGGGTGAAGTCAAGCTGCCGCAAGAGGCGACGCTCATAGAGCGGATAAAGCATCGCTTTAACAGCGCGCTTTAATGGGTTACTCATTTTTTCTTGAAATCACTCATTGCTTTGCGCTCAGCGATGAACGAGGCGACAGGCAGAGTTCCGGCGAGAATAAATGCGATGGTGCTTGGAAAACTCTTACGAGCCTTCAGTGAGTAATTGAACGCGGCAATAACATAAATGGGATAAGTAAATCCATGGACGATAGCGATCCAAGCCCAACGAACCTGAGCACCGGAGTAGTGATGAAGTATGTGATTTTCGGGCACTTCAATGAACCATAACAACAAGGACATGCAGCCCGACCAGATCGCCATAATCCGATATCGCTGAAGTGCACCCTCTAATCCCTTTTTCATACTCTCACCTTATCCGCGATTTCATGCTGTTTGGCGTTGCGCCTTGAGATAAATGGAGCGGCCATGACCAGAAGCGCCATGAACCACCAGATCACTACATAAGAGATGTGCTGCCAATAAAAACCAGAGATAGATTGCTGAAGCACTGGGGCGGGAACGCGCGAACCTGTGAGCGCCTGACCAGAGTGTGTAACTTCCTGAGTAGCGATGACATAACCGTCAAAGAGGTTGTAGCCCAAACCTGCAATCAGGGCGGGATCTAGGCGACCCAATGAGGTTGCAGAGTTGAGTCCATGATCCTCTTGTTGCCGAGGATAGAGGCGACCTTGAATGCGAAGGGTCTGCGAGGTCGGTTTAAGGGAACCATCGTTGAGTCCTCGCACCACCAAGATGGCACGATTATCAGAGATAAGAAAGAGGCCGGCCGCAAGGTCCTTGTAGCCAAGACCAGTCACTAATTGAGTGGGAGCTACATAATTCTGAACGTAGTGGCCTTCAAGCGTCACTATCCGGTTTATTGCAGCGGTATAAATATTCTTTCCCGCTGTGTCTATAGCTGTAAGTGGTACTGGAATAGAACTCGGAACCACCTTGCCTTGCCGTGAAGTTGCCTGCGCCCGATGCCACTGCCATAGTCCGAGTTCAAAGAAGACCCCTGCACCGAGGAGGACTGCAAGTACGGTAGAAATAACTTTGAGAGATTTACTCTTGTTCATCGCTTGGCTTTGAGGCGCGCTTATATCTGCGATAAAAACTAGTCAGAAGAACGACAAATGCAATCGTGAGTGCGATCATTATTAAGGATCCAGCGAGCCCGGTATTGATATCTGGGGAGTCGTTCATGCTCTGATTATCCTATGAAATTCTGACCTATGCTTACCCGCATGAGCGAGCGCGAAGGTGATGACTATCTCCAAGAGCGCTATGGCAACTCACAGAAATCCAAGCGGTGGGTGCTCCCCGCAGTAATCCTCTTCGTAGTTGGTGGCTGTTGGTTAATCTGGTCGGCCAACCACTATTCCAAACCCGAGATCAGAACCGATCTCATCTCCTTTAGCATCACCAGCCCTAAAGCAGTTTCGCTGCGCTACGCCATTAATGTGCGGACAGCCGATAGATCACATCAATGCGTTTTGACCGCCATCGATTACCAGGCAAATATCGTTGGACAAATTACCGACACAATTCCTGCTGGGGCCAATAATTACACTCGTCAAATTTCAATCCCCACTCGAGCCGCTGCGGTCTCGGCCTCAATTGAACATTGCTCATAGCCAGAGATAAACTCGCCCTCTTATGACAAACCAGACATGGCTTACTGAAGAGGCTGCTGCTCGACTACGCGCCGAGCTCGAGGACCTTGAAGGTCCACGTTTCGCCGATATCGTTAAAAAGATTGAGGCCGCCCGTGCCGAGGGAGATCTCAAGGAGAACGGCGGCTATCACGCCGCCCGCGAAGAGCAGGGCAAGATCGTAGGTCGGATCCGCCAACTCAAGCACATGCTGGAGAATGCTCACATCGGCACTCCCCCTGAGGCTGAATCTGGAGTTGTCGGCTTGGGTATGGTCGTCAAAATTGATATGGCCGGGGATGAGATGACATTTCTATTAGGCTCTCGCGAAATCGCTAGCGGAGATATGGATGTCTACTCCGAAAAGTCTCCACTCGGATCAGCGATCTTGGGCGCCAAGGTCGGCGATCAGGTCAACTACGAGACCCCAAGCAAGAAGATCTTCGTCGTCACGATTCTTGAAGCTAAGCCTTACGCCTAACCTCGCAATCAGCGACTATTAGCGTTCTTGTAGCGGCGCACGCTCAATGGAATAAATATGGCCATAATCAAAACCATGTAAAAGAGCGAAGCAACGATGGGGTGCTCACTTGGGAATGAGTGAGCAGTTACCCCAAAGGTATTGTGAAATCCAAAGAGCTGGCGAGCAGCCGCAACCATGGTTGAGACCGGGTTCCACTCAGCGAAGTACTGCAACGCTTTAGGCATCGTGGTGGTCGATGCAAAGGCATTGGATAGGAAAGTAAGTGGGAATGTAAATAGGAACGAGACGTTGGCAACGACTCTGGCATCTTTCGACATCAAGCCGGCAAAGATTCCAGCCCAAGATAGGGCATAACCAAAGAAGAGCAGCATCAAGAAACCTAGGAAGATATGGAGAATTCCGGATGTAGGGCGCCATCCGACGATATATCCAGCGACTCCCATGATAACTAATACGACAATGTTGAGGAGTCCATCTCCCAAGGTACGACCGACTACCAGAGCTGACCGGGCAATTGGCAGAGATCTGAAGCGATCAATAAGACCCTTCTCCATATCTTGGGCTAACCCTTGAGCGGTGGCTGCCAGCGTAAATGTCACGGTTTGCACAAAGATTCCGGGCATTAGTAGTTGGACGTAGCCGCCTTTAATACCAGCGCCAAGCCCTCCAAATACATACCTAAAGAGAAGTACGAACATGACTGGTTGGATTGTGTTGAAAATCAAAACCTCTGGAACTCGGGTTAACTGGAGCAGTTGGCGCTTTGTAATAACTAGCGCATCGTTTATGCCGTTCATTTGCGCGCTCCTCTCTTCTTCTTTCCGGATTCAATTTCATCTTCCACCTCGGCAACGTGACCCGTGAGTGATAAGAAGACATCATCAAGCGATGGACGCTTGAGAGCTAAATCAAGGGCGTGAATTCCGACTGAATCAAACTCTCGAATTACTGAGATGAGCGATTGTGTTCCATCAAGCACCGGAACCGATATTTTTCGAAGTCCATGATCAATTGATGCCTGACCATGAGTAACTCTTTCGATGATCTCTTTTGCGGCCTCAAGGTTGGTATCTGCCACGACGATCTCTATTCGCTCGCCTCCAACTTGATCCTTAAGGTGATCTGATGTGCCGCGCGCAATTACCTTTCCACGGTCAATCACAACAATGTCATCCGCCAATTGATCGGCCTCTTCAAGATATTGCGTTGTCAGCAAAAGCGTGACGCCTTCACGAACTAGCCCTTCAATTACTCCCCACATCTCCATACGCCCACGCGGGTCAAGTCCGGTGGTGGGTTCATCTAGAAAGAGAACCTTTGGACGAATAATCAGTGAGGCGGCAAGATCGAGTCGGCGACGCATTCCGCCGGAGAAGGTCTTGATCGGACGATGGGCTGCATCTGAAAGTGAAAATTGGGTTAACAATTCTGTGGCACGCACTCGTGCCTGGGCTGCACTTAGGTGGTAGAGCTGGCCAAACATGACCAGGTTGTCCCAGCCAGTGAGCGTCTCATCGACCGCGGCATATTGCCCAGATAGACCGATAATCTGGCGGACCGCTTTAGGGTTTTTGATGACATCTATTCCAGCAACAGAAGCGTGGCCCGAATCAGGCTCAAGGAGCGTGGAGAGGACGCGAACAGTGGTGGTTTTGCCCGCTCCATTTGGGCCCAAAACGCCCAAAACGGTCCCTTCCTCGACATCCAAGCTAAGGTCGTCAAGCGCGCGAACCGCACCTTTGCGGTACGTTTTGACCAGATTCTCCGCAATAACGCTCTTCATCTATCAAGCGTAGCGAGCGAATGTCGTTACGCAAGGCTAGAATTTACTTGAAAGTTCAATAATTCAACTGACGCACACATACTCGATAAGGGATTCCATGTCTCAAAAAACAACTGAACCAACTCAAATGACTCACAAGCAAATCATGACTGTTATGGTCGGTTTGATGACTGGGTTGCTCCTTGCAGCTCTTGATCAATCAATCGTCTCCACAGCTCTCAAGACGATTACCGTCGACCTGGGTGGCCTTAACCATTACACCTGGGTTGTCACCGCATACTTGTTGACCTCTACCGCATCAACTCCTCTCTACGGAAAGATCTCAGACCTTTATGGTCGTCGCCAGGTCTTCCAATTCGCAATCGTGACCTTCCTGATCGGTTCTTTTGCATCGGGTATCGCTCACAACATGACACAACTCATCGCCTTCCGCGCCCTCCAAGGCTTGGGAGCAGGTGGCCTGATGTCACTTACCTTCGTCATCATCGGTGACGTTGTATCACCGCGCGAACGCGGTCGCTACCAAGGTTACTTTGGTGCAGTCTGGGGTCTTGCAACAGTTGCAGGTCCGCTCTTGGGTGGATTCTTCTCTGACCACGCCAAGGTTCTTGGTGTCACTGGTTGGCGCTGGATTTTCTACATCAACCTTCCACTTGGAATTATCGCGCTGATTATTACTTCCGCCGTTCTCCACATTCCAAAAATTCATCGCGAACACAAGATCGATTACTTTGGTGCCTTCATTCTGGTCGTAGCAGTATCAGCGCTTCTCTTGGGTATCTCGGTATATGCACCAGAAAACGGCTGGTTAACTGCCAAGACTTTGATCTGGATCGGTGCAGGGCTCGTGCTCTTTGGCATCTTCCTCTTCAATCAATCCAAGGCGTCAGAACCGATCTTGCCACTTCGTTTGTTCCGTAACCACACATTCAATATCACCTCGCTCTTGGCCTTCCTCGTGGGAGCTGCCATGTTCGGTGCAATTGTTATGTTGCCGCTCTACTTCCAATTGGTAAAGCACAACTCGGCGACTCTCTCGGGCTTGAAGCTGCTTCCTCTGATGTTTGGAATCATTTCAACGTCGATTACAACTGGTAAGTGGATTGCAAAGCACGGCAAGTACAAGAGATTCCCCGTTGTTGGCATGGTCTTGATGACCATCTCGCTGGTGGGTCTAGTCTCGCTCACAGAGACCACTCACTTCTGGATCATTGCTATCTTCGAGTTCTTACTTGGTGCCGGTCTAGGTGCATCAATGCAGAACATCGTTATCGCACTTCAGAACTCGCTGGATGTTAAGGATATGGGTGTAGGAACCAGCCTCAACACCTTCTGGCGCTCTATCGGTGGAACACTTGGCGTTGCGATCTTCGGATCAATCTACGCAAGTAAGTTGACCGGTTACATCTCGTCCGGAGTTTCAACGCTCGCTGGAAAGAATCCAGCCGCCATGGTGGGTGCAACTCCCCAAGCGCTGAGCGCTCTTAAGAATAATCCTGCTGTAATGGCGAAGTTTACTCCGCAACTACAAGCAACTATTTTGCATAGCTACGTTGAGGCTTTCCATATTGTCTTCTTATCGGCAGCACCAGTGACTGCGGTCGGATTCTTGGTGGCACTTGCTCTCAAAGAGAAGCCACTGAAGTCCACAGCTGAGCATGCTGCAGCGATGCAAGAGGCTGCGGGTGAAGCTCTCGGTTAAAAAATGTAATAAGAAACCCCCAGGAGAATTCTCCTGGGGGTTTCTTATTTAACGACTAAGGCTTCTTGAAGAGATAGATGGCAAGGACTGTAAAGTTGAAGAGACTCAAAGCAACGTAGAGAAATCCGGTAAATAACAAGGTTCCAGAGTTTCTTGTGACGCTCAAACCGATCTGGGAGATATCACTTGCCTCTCGCATGGCGCGAGTAAGGGCTCTGCTGTCACGGATTGATGCCAGCATCGCGGTGAGCGAGAAGACTCCACCCGCGGCCACCAAACCAATGGCAAATGCTTTGATATCTAGAGGGGATTTATAGTTCAACTTTCCCGTCGCAACGAGAATAAGGATTACCGCTAACAG
>CAIMNT010000197.1 GCA_903842855.1 uncultured Actinomycetes bacterium | reverse complement strand
TTGCTAACTCGTAAACGCGGACCTTTGCCACAGTTGCCTTCCTGGTTCTCGGCCCCTGCGTCTATCGCTGAAGCCTAAATAAGTGCCTTACTCATGAGCGCGCGGTGCTCATGATTGTGTATGTGCCTTCATTTTTGCTCCCTTTAATGGACCAAACTAGCGATGGATCAAACTATTTTTTCGAACTATCTTGCAAAAACAACGCCAACTCTTCGGTGAAAAGTTCTCCGCCGGACTTAAAGGCCCGAGCAAATGAACGTCTCTGCACCGCTAACTCGAAACATTTCGGGTGTAGCCATGCTCCTCGACCTGGTAGAACTCGTTTTGGATCTGGAGTTACCCGACCTTCAATGAGAACTAGATGGAGGAGTTCTTTCGAACTCTCCCGACTCCGACACGCGATACAACTTCTAATCTGGGTTGGTATCGGAACCATTAGGGAGAACCTTACTCGCTCTCCGCCGAGAGGCGTAATTCCTCTGCTGCGCTAGCCTCCGCCAGCTCCGCGGCGGCTTGGGCCTTGGCTATATCGCTCGGTTTAAGGAGTCGTTCCACGGGATTATCAGGGTGAATATCCATGCGCCAGCCGGTCAGTTTTACCGCTAAGCGGACATTCTGGCCATCTTTTCCGATGGCGAGGGAGAGTTGGAAATCAGGGACGATGACCTTGGCCGATTTTGCCTCGAGGTCTACCACATCAACGCTGGTCACTCGGGCGGGAGCTAGCGCGCTAGCAACATAGACCCTTGGATCCTCGGAGAAATCGACGATATCGATCTTTTCGCCGTTGAGTTCATCGGTTACCGCTTTGCTGCGTGCCCCCATCGGCCCGATCAATGCGCCTTTTGGACTAACTCCAGCTCGGTTGGAACGTACCGAAACCTTAGAGCGCTGACCTGGTTCGCGCGAAACTCCGACGATCTCTACTGTCCTATCTTTGAGTTCTGGGACTTCAAGGTTGAAGAGCATCTTTACAAACATTGGGTGGGTGCGCGAAAGCGTAACTTCGGGACCTTTCTCACCTTGGCGGACATCGACGACATATGCCTTAATGCGATCACCATGTTTGTATTTCTCGGTGGGAACTTGCTCGTTCTGTGGGATCTTTCCCTCGACTTTTCCAAGATCAACGTAGATGATGCTCGAGTCTCGACCTTGTTGAACGATCCCAGAAATGATGTCACCAACATTGCCGGTAAATTCCGCGACGATGCCAGCGTCGTTCTGGGCACGCATCTTCTCTTTGAGTACCTTGCGGACAATCGACTTGATCTTTGAATCAAAGCCATCGGGCATATGAGTAATAGTTTCGGTATAAATACCTTCCTCATTGAATTGAGGCACGTGGATCAAGATCTCACCATTTTGTCGGTTAAGGACAGCGCGACCCTGCGGCATTGCATCGGGCAACTCTGCATAGCCTTCGGTAACGGTCTGCTCAATCGAGTTAATGAGTTTTTCGAGAGGGATTCCCTTCTCGACCGTCATTGCTAAAAGCGCATCAACATCAACACTCATTATTCATCACCCTTTTTTAGGGATTTAAATTCGATTTCAACGTGAGCTTTTGCAATATCTACAAGCGGAATACGTTTCTCATCAAGAGCGATAACTGCATCGCTCAATTCTCCAATGCGGCCCTTGACCAATGTACCGTTGTGAAGCACGATGGTTGCTAACCTGCCGTGATTCTTACGCCAATGCCGCGGCAAAGTTAAAGGGCGATCAATGCCTGGTGAACTAACCTCTAAAGTAAATGGGGTTTCGCCGAGTTCAGAGAGATTTTCTAGAATCTCGGAGATCTCTTTCGTAATCACTGTGACTTGATCGAGATTAAGGTGATTGTCGCTATCGACGATAACGGTAAGAGTCGTTGGAGAACCACCGGTTAGGGAGACTTCCTCTAGGTAGATGCCAGATGCCTCAATTATTGGCCGGATTGCTTCTGTTACAGCCTCGACAACGCTCATTACTGGCTCTCTTTCCGCTATTTAGTTATAGATCCAATCATAACTCAACTTTGTGATGAGGGCCGCCACGACCAACAGGAAGATCCTGCGAACCAAAGGGGAGCCACCGCGGATTGCGAGCCTTGATCCGATCAGCGCGCCACTCACATTCGCCAGCGCAAGGGCTAATCCAAGACGCCACCAAATATGGCCTGTGAGTTGAAAAGTAACGATGGCTCCAAAATTAGTAGCGATATTTACTATCTTTGCGGTAGCACTCGCCTTAAGAAATTCATAACCAACGACGATGACAAGTAAGAAAACAAGGAAGGTTCCAGTACCGGGACCAAAGAGTCCATCGTAGAATCCAATCAACAATCCGCAGGCAGCAACAATCCAAAGCCGCGTTCTATGCGTGTAACGCAGCCTCTCATCGAGTCCGAGGTTTGGTTTGCGCCAGGTGTAGATACCTACGAGAACAAGCAGAGTGAGAATAAGCGGATGAAAAACTTTTGTGGGAAAGTGGGAGGCAAGTTTTGCTCCAGCGATAGATCCGATGAGTGCTGGTAGGGCCATTGAAAGAGTGAGGCGCAGATCTGGTCTAACTTTCTTAAAATAGTTTGCTGCCGCACTTGAGGTTCCGAAAATCGCGGGAATCTTATTCGTTCCCAGAATCATGGGAATTGGTTTATTTGAGATTCCAATCAACAGCGCGGGAAGCTGCACCAATCC
>CAIMNT010000196.1 GCA_903842855.1 uncultured Actinomycetes bacterium | reverse complement strand
TTCCCGCGAAGGCAATAAGCCCTGTTCCGTGAATGAAAAATGGTTGCTTTGTTGAGTATGGCCCAAGTTCCGTCGCCCACTCGTAATAACCAGATGCTGGAATCAAGCAACGTCTCGAATGAAAAGCGTTCTTGAATGTGGGCTTCTCATGCACAGTCTCAGTGCGCGCATTGATTGCCTGAGATTGCGAGCGAAGTGCATCTTGCGGATCATCAGACCACGGTGCGATCAATCCCCATGAAACGGTAGCGAGCTCTCGCTTGCCTTCTCGGTTATCTCGGACCACATAAATCTCACGGGTAGGCGTGATATTCCAATCGGCCGGCAGGATGGGACCGGCATAATCTGTCGAAATTTCAAAGGCATCCATCAGCTCATCTTGGCTGGCGTTGAGAGCATAACGGCCGCACATGAGCGTAAAGGTATCTCAGGTAGGCTTGCGATATGACGAATCATTGGCTTGCTCCCTACCGCGGAGAGACCCCGGTAGAGGCGACCTTGACGATTCCAGGCTCTAAATCAGTTACCAATCGCGCTCTGATTTTGGCCGCGCTCTGTGATTCCCCCTCAACTCTGCGCCGACCTTTGCACTCTCGCGACTCCGCTCTCATGATTGCGGGCCTTAAGGCAATTGGGGTCGGCATCCAAGAAGATTCCAACGGGGATCTCACAATCACTCCCGGCCCCTTGTATGGTCCGGCATCCATAGATGTTGGGAATGCCGGGACCGTCATGCGCTTTCTCCCCCCAGTGGCGGCTATGGCCAAGGGGATCATCCACTTTGATGGGGATGCCCGCTCCCACGAACGTCCGCTTGGACCCGTTATCAAAGCTCTGGAATCCCTTGGAGTAAGCATCGAACATGGTTCGCGCTACTCGCTACCGATGACGATCAACGCCAACGGTCAACTCAGAGGTGGCACCGTAGAAGTAGATGCCACTTTATCGAGCCAATTCATCTCGGCCTTATTACTCGTTGCTCCGGCAACAAAAGAGGGAATCACCGTCAAGCATGTAGGCAGTTCGCTCCCTTCCCTCCCCCATATTGAGATGACTATCGCCATGCTGCGCGATAAAGGGGTTGAGGTTGACGCCCGCGAAAATGAATGGATTGTTAAACCGACCGTGATGTACGGGGCAGATCAGGTTATAGAACCAGATCTCTCCAACGCAGCGCCATTCATGGGAGCGGCGATGATGAGTGGCGGAACTGTCGTGATTCGTGATTGGCCGCACTCAACTACGCAACCTGGCGATGACTTGCGCGAGATCTTTACGCAAATGGGTGCACACGTGGAGTTTCGCGGCAACGATCTTGCTATCACTGGCGATCAGATCCATGGCATCGATATTGATCTACATGATGTCGGTGAACTCACTCCTTCGATCGCCGCCCTTTGCGTCTTTGCCGATTCGCCTTCCTACCTCCGTGGCATTGCACATTTGAGGACTCACGAAACAGATCGTCTAGCCGCGCTGGCAACTGAGATAAATAACTTAGGAGGCGAGGTCATCGAGGAGCCTTCGGCCCTTCGCATCATCCCGCATCCGCTTCACGGTGGTGTATTCCATACCTACGATGATCATCGATTGGCGACCGCTGGAGCCATGATCGGTCTACGCGTTCCCGGAATCGAAGTTGAAAATATTGAGACAACTCGCAAAACGCTCCCCGACTTTCCTGCGGCATGGAATGAACTCTTAAACGGTAGCCGATGACCGCTCGCGAACTCGATGAAGATGATGTTCGGATCCGCCCGAAACGCTCATCACGTCCGCGCACCAAAGATCGCCCTGACTACTCCCAAGCGGAGTTAGCTCGAATAATCGCGGTGGACCGCGGCCGTAGCACCGCCCTCATTGAAGGGAGTGGAGTTGTAGTTACTGCAATGAAGGCTCGCGAACTCGGCAAGAAGTCGGTAGTCGTCGGCGATATCGTAAGAATTGTTGGAGATATCTCCGGCAAGGTAGATACCTTGGCTCGCATCGTAGCCGTTGAACCGCGCATAAATGAACTCACACGTACCGTCGAAGATGATGCCGGTATGGAGCGCATGATTGTCTCGAACGTTGATCAACTCGGAATAGTTCTCGCCGCTGCCAATCCCGAGCCACGGCACGGCTTTGTCGATCGCGCTCTGGTAGTCGCTTTCGATCAACGCATCAAACCAATCATCATCATGACAAAATGTGACTTGGCCGATCCTTCGGAATTCCTCTCTGCCTACAAAGATCTAGATGTGGAATCTCTCCAGATTCAGCGCGGCGCAGATCTCACGGCACTTCGTGCAGCTCTTACTGGAAAACGTACGGTGTTGCTGGGACATTCTGGGGTCGGAAAATCAACCTTGGTAAATGCCCTCGTGGAGAGTGCAGATCGCGCCACTGGCGATGTCAACGATGTCACTGGACGAGGACGACATACCTCTTCAAGTGCAATCGCACTTGCGCTCAATGACAATTCGGGTTGGATCATCGATACTCCAGGTGTGCGCTCATTTGGACTCGCCCACGTGCAGCGCGATCGCGTCATCGGAGCCTTTAGCGAATTTGCAGAAGCGATTGAACACTGCCCGCGCAACTGCTCCCACGATGAAGATGGATGCGCCCTCAATTCCATGATCACCGATCCCAACTCACTCGCGCGATTAGCGAATCTGCGTGGGCTACTTCGCGAAGGTAAACTGAATACATGAGAGATCTCAACGCAGACCTAAAACTGGCGCAACGCTTAGCCGATGCCGCAGATGCAATCTCTAAGGATCGCTATCAATCACTCGATCTCGTTATCGAGACCAAACCCGATCTCACTCCTGTCACGGATGCAGATAAGGCGGTCGAATCTAAAATTCGTGAGATCTTGGCTACCGAACGTCCCGCGGATCTCATCGTAGGCGAGGAGTTCGGCACCCCAGAGCTCACTGGTGATAAGTACTACTGGGTGATTGATCCCATCGATGGCACTAAGAACTTCTTGCGCGGAATTCCAACGTGGGCAACGTTGATTGGGTTATGTAACCCTGATGGCGAAGTTGTCGTCGGTGTTGTGAGTTCGCCAGCACTCTATCGTCGCTGGTTTGCAACTTTAGGTGGCGGCGCTTTTGTCAGCGAGAATGGGGGCCCCGCCACGCAGATTAAGGTCTCACACGTTCGAGATCTAAAAGATGCTTCGCTCTCTTACTCTGATCTATCTGGTTGGGGCAATCGCAAGGCAGCGTTCTTGCAGTTGCAGGAAGATATTTGGCGTACTCGTGGACTTGGAGATTTCTGGTCGCACATGTTGGTCGCTGAAGGCGCAGTAGATATTGCAGTTGAACCAGTGCTTGCGCTCTGGGATATGGCAGCGCTCGACATCGTCGTCCGAGAGGCAGGTGGCTCATTTACAAACCTCGACGGCAAGCCCGGCTCTCACGGTGGCAACGCAGTCTCCAGCAACGGGCTACTGCATAACGCGTTTTTGAAAGCCCTTAATTCATGAAGTTTTTATGGTTTGGGAAGAAAAAATCGGTAACTCCGGTTGAACTCGCTCCTCCAGCTGCGCCGCAAGAGGTCTATTCGGTCTCTGGATATATCTGCGAGACAAATCCAGAGGCTGGAGCGAAGAACACTGAACTGTCCGCACAACTCATAAACTCTGCAATCTTGTCTATCTTGTCAGAAGCCAACTCTCCCGCAGATATCGCTGCTCAAGAGTTCTTTCAAGAGCGTGGCGCCAACGTCTTACCTCTTAGTGATTATGCATTTAGCACCGAGCGCGGATTTAGCGGACGCATCCTTGATGGAGAAATTAAACGAACTATTTTGATTGGTCCTGCATCGGTCATTTCTCGCGTCACAACGCCCTTTACCGAAGCGCTATTAAATGCAGTAGCAAGCAGTCCAGAGCAATTCGTAGTCGCTATTGACGGAATTGCCTATGCAACCTTCGGTATCACCAAAGAGATGGTTTAAAGCTCTAGCCATCCTGCAACAGGAAGTTCATCGGCGCGCTCAGGGCCCCATGTTCCCTTGAAGTAAGGTGAAAGATGCGGTTCATTATTAATAACGCCCTCCACAATTCTCCAGGTCTCAAGGACAGAGTCAATGCGTGTGAAGCGCATGTGATCTCCTGCCATGGCGGCACGAAGTAAGCGTTCGTAAGCCTCTTGACGCTCACCTAGAGCGGCGGAGAAGTTGACGGTCAACTTAACAGGTTCGGTCTCGAGGTGGTCTCCAGGAGATTTAGCTTGGAGCTCAATATCCACGCCATCATTCTTGCCAAGACGGAAGCGGAGTAAGTTGGCAGAACCTTCTTGACTCTCTGCAAATAGAAGTCTTGGTGGTTGCTTGAATTCGATAATAACTTCAAGTGTCGTCTCTTTGAGATTCTTTCCAGTTCGAATATAGAACGGAACTCCAGACCAGCGCCAGTTATCTACATAAACCGTTGCTGCTGCGTATGTCTCGGTAGTTGATCCTTGTGCAACACCGGCTTCATCAAGATAACCCACATACTGGCCGCGAATTACATTGTCGGGCTTAAGTTCAGCAATGGCGCGGAAGACTTTTAACTTCTCATCTTCCATTACCGCCGATGTGAGATCGGCAGGTGGTTCCATCGCGATAAGCGCCAATACCTGAAGCAGGTGATTCTGGAGCACGTCGCGAATTGCACCGACGCCATCGTAGAAAGCACCACGGCCTTCAACACCAAAATCTTCTGCCATCGTGATTTGAATACTGTTGATATAGCGACGGTTCCAAAGAGGCTCCCAGATGGAGTTCGCGAAACGGAAGATCAAAATATCTTCCACCGACTCTTTACCGAGGTAGTGATCAATGCGATAGATGCGCTCTTCTGGAAGCACTTCTTCAAGTACATCTTGAAGGGCAATCGCTGAATGTAGATCGCGACCGAAAGGCTTTTCAACAACTAGGCGGCAACGCTCAGTGAGACCTACCTTTGCTAAACCTTGAGTTACATTTCCAAAAAATGCAGGTGGAATTGCGAGGTAGATAACGGGATGCTGCTTATCTTTAAGCGCTTCCGCCAAGTCCTCATACAACTTGTCATCTTCATAATTTCCTACAACAAGAGATAGCTCTTCATCAAGTTGAGCCAAGATCTTGGGGTCAGGATTGGGAAAGGCCTTTGTAATGGCCTCAACAGCGTGAGCGGTAAATTGCTCGTGATCCCATTTGGTTGAGGCAACGCCAACAACGGGACACTGCAGCGAATCATTGATCGACATACTGTAGAGCGCGGGAAATAGCTTCTTTTTGGCGAGATCACCGGTGGCTCCGAAGAGCACCAAGACATCGGCGGCTTTTACATCTACCTTACGAGCGCTCATCTACTTTTTCACTTCCACATGTCCGCCAAATTTCTTTCGCATAGCAGAGAGAACCTTGTTGGCGTACAAATCATTCCCGCGAGAGCTAAAACGTCCCATAAGCGAAGCGCTTAGTACATTTGCAGGGATTCCAGCATCAATCGCTGTTTGTACCGTCCAACGTCCTTCCCCGGAGTCGGAGACTGAACCTTCATATCCAGCGAGCTGTGGATCTTCGGTATACGCAGTTGCAGTGAGATCAAGGAGCCAAGATGCAACGACAGAGCCGCGGCGCCAGACTTCTGTAACTTCTTCCATATCAAACTCATATTTTGTTTCAACATGCTCACCGACGGCGGTTGGGTGTTTGATTCCTTGAGCAGCTGCGTGAATCAAGTTAAGGCCCTCGGCATAAGCCGCCATTGCGCCGTACTCAATTCCATTGTGCACCATTTTGATGAAGTGGCCTGAACCGATTGGACCGCAATGCAAGAATCCGTACTCGCTATTGCTTGGCTCTCCGGTGCGACCAGGTGTGCGCTCTGCAGATTCAACTCCAGGAGCCATTGCTTTAAAGATAGGAGTCAGGCGTTCTACAACATCAGTATCTCCACCGATCATGAGAGAGAAGCCGCGGTCAAGTCCGTAGACGCCACCAGATGTTCCGACATCGACGAAGTTGATTCCCTTTGTTGCAAGCCACGCAGCATTAGCGATGTCATCGCGATAGAAAGTATTGCCACCATCAATAATTGTGGACCCAGGTGCTAAATGTTCAGCAACTGCATGGATCGTCTTCTGAGTTACTTCTGCGGGAACCATCACCCAGACGAACTGAGGATTTTCGGCATCGTTAAATTGAGCAAGATCAGATAGTGATGCAAGTGGCGTAAATCCTTCAGCGGCAACCTTTGCAACGGTATCTGGATTTACATCGTAGACCGCGATCTGGACCGGAGTTTGCGCGTGAGCCTGGATGCGGCGGGCGATATTCGCACCCATGCGCCCTAGTCCGACAACCGTTAATTGAATGTTGCTCATCATGATCTCCTTCGGTGGAACGATCTTAAATTAATTACTGGTAGGTGCCGATAGGTCGGTGAGGATTTGAAGTTGACCTTTAGGTGAACTCTTCTCCAAGGCTCCGACTGGACCCGTCTCGATTGACTGCAGCGCCGCAGTCTTAGCTTCGCCCAGAGCGAAGATATAAATATGTAGAGCATTGGCCAAACGTGTAAGCGACAAACTCACTCGTAGAGGTGGCAACTTAGGTGAATTATGGACTGCTACGGCGCCCGTTGCGACTCCTGGCTCAAAAAGTCCTGGAAATAGGCTGGCGATGTGTCCATCCTCACCCATGCTGAGCACAACAGCATCAAATGGTCGCGCTCCTAATTCCAAAGCTAATTCAGCAGCGTAGTTGGCGGCAGCCACATCAAGCTCACCTTCGGCATCTACTCGATGAAAGACGATATGCGACTTACACATTCCAAAGCCGGCGATCAATGCTGAATCATTACGGTCAGGATCATCCACTGCAGTGAAGCGCTCATCAGAGAACCAGACATGCAACATGGAACCTTCAAAAGATCTGTTCTCTCGAACCAACCTAAAGAGCGCCATATCGAGCGCCTTAACTATCGCCAGACCCGTTCTACCACCAGTAATAACTATGTGGGCAGTTTTCGTATCTCCCCAAGCATCAGCGATTGCATTTATTACTCCAGAAGCGCAAAGACCCACCAGACTTTCGTCTGATGGGTCGCTGATGTAGTTCATAGTAGCGGGGACAGGATTTGAACCTATGACCTCTGGGTTATGAGCCCAGCGAGCTACCGAGCTGCTCCACCCCGCGTCGGTAGTTGAATCTTACGAGAAAACCGCCAATAACCCAAAACGAGGCTATTGGCGGTTAACGTGAAGCGCGAAAAGTACTACTTCCCCTCAGCGGCAATTGCTGCGGCGATTGCGGCTTTGAGTTGGTTCTGTGCGATTCCATACGCCGCGAAATCATTGTTCTTGAGAGCGGTAACTCCCGCAGCATATGCACTCTTAATATCTGCCAGCGCTTGCTTCAAAGTTGTTGCACCTGGGGTTGCCGAAGTGGTGCCCGATGAAACGGTTCCGGTAGACGTATTAATTGTTGCTCCTGAACTTCCACCAAATACTTGGTTGAGCGCATCTTGCAGAGTATTTCCGAATCCAATTTGATCGCCAAAGGAGACGAGAACTTTTTGCAGGAGTGGGAATGAAGATGCATTTGATGTGGCACGGACATATACCGGCTGCACGTAGAGCAGACCACTTCCAACTGGAAGAGTCAGCATGTTGCCAAGTACTACATCTGATCCACCTTGACGCAATAGTGAGAGCGTCTGCGCTACATCAGGTTTAGCTTCAAAGTTAGATGCAACTTGTGAAGGTCCTGAAATATTTGTGGAGCGCGGGAGTTGAAGCACTGTGATCTTTCCGTAGTTAGGACCGGCATCAGAGTTGACTACTGCAAACGCGGTCAGGTTCTGCCTCGTTCCTCGTGGCACGAATGAGGTGCTCAGCGAGAAGGCTGAGGTAGAAGAGCCTGGAAGTTGCAAGGTCTGATAGGTAGGAGGTTGATTCTGCGCGTTAGCACCAAGTGATGAAGGATCAGATGGAACCTTCCAGAAATCTTGTCCACCATAATATGCAGCAGCGGTATCAACGTGGTAGGTCGTCAGTACATCGCGCTGTACCTGGAAGATTCCTTCTGGATAACGGATGTGCTGCAGGAGCGCAGGACTGATATCGCTCTTAGGAAGCACAGTGCCAGGGTAGGCCTTGCTCCATGTCTTAAGCACAGGGTCAGTGGTATCCCATTGGTAGAGCGTGACCGTTCCGTCATATGCATCCACGGTGGCTTTTACCGAGTTACGAATGTAATTGACGTTTACGCTTGGTAGCGCCGTCACCGTAGAAGAGTTAGCGGTAACCGAGTTTGTAGTTGCGTTGGCTAAATTCTCTACTGCCGAATATGGATATCCGGCCGAAGTTGTATATCCATCAACAATCCAAAGGATCTTGCCATTTACAATGGCAGGATAAACATTGCCATCCAAGGTCAACCATGGTGCAACTTTCTGCACGCGGTCGATTGGTGAGCGGTTGTAAAGAATTTTGGAATCCTTATTGATCAAGTTAGAGAGAAGGATCTGTTGATCCTTGTACTTGATCGCAAAGAGAAGACGGGTGAGCATGCTTCCCATTGGGACGCCGCCCTTACCTGCATAGGTGTAGTTCTGCTGACCATTTGCCTGTGAATCATCAGGATAGTCCAACTCATTAGGAGTGCTCTTCGCAGATCCACCTACAATGGAATATCCAGGGACATTTTCACCGAAATAGATACGAGGTTGGAAAGTCCCAAGTCCATTAGAAGGTGGGATATTTCCAACGGTGAAACTTGGCTTTCCATCGGAGTCAACCACATTTGTTGGAGCGGCTACAAAACCAAATCCATGGGTGTAGACCAGGTGATCATTGATCCAATTCTGCGCAGGCGATCCTGCAATATTAAGTTCGCGAACTGCAACGACCATATCCTGCTTCTTACCCTTTACTGTGTATCGATCTACATCAAGAGCATCAGGGAAGGTGTAGTAGGGCTTTATCTGTTGCAGCTGTCGGAATGTTGCTGAAAGAACATCTGGATCTAGCAGACGTGCATTTGAGATATTAGATGTGTCCTTAGCAAGTTGACCGGGTTGAGTTGAAATAATTGCCGGGTAATCCTTGATAGTGACGTTCGATAGCCCGTAAGCAGCGCGCGTAGCATCGATATTGCGCTGAATATATGGCGCCTCCTTATTGGATTCGCTTGGCTTAACAGTGAACTGCTGAATAAATGCTGGATAGATGCCAGCGATAAGCAGCGATGAGACAACCATCAGGACTACGCCAGCTGCTGGCAATACCCAAGAACGGCGCACAATGTTGGCAAAGAAGAGAAGCGCGCAGATAACCGCGATACCAGCCAAGATCGCCTTGGCAGGGAGCAGCGCATTCACATCGGTATAACCAAGTCCAGTGAAGAGACTTCCTTGATGAAGAGCTAAGTCGTAGCGATCAAACCAATATGCAACTGCCTTGATTAATACAAGCACTCCAAGAAGAACAGAGAGTTGAACTCGCGCTGCAACGGTAGTTCTATCTTGACTTACCTGCGGACGAATTCCGCCGTAGACATAATGAATTCCCACTGTCGCCACCAGAGTGATCAAGATCGTGGAGATTCCCCAACTAATGAGGGATTCGTACATAGGCAACTTAAAAGCAAAGAAGGAGATATCTAGATGGAATTGTGGATCTTTGGTTCCGAAACTAGTTGAATTCTTAAATTGCAACCAGGTTTGCCAGAGTTTTGCTCCTGAAGTTCCAGAGAACCAGAAGAGAATGACGGCGATTGCAGCAAGCACATAACGCTTAATTGGTTCGATCTGTCCGCGGTAGCGCTCTAAGTTATCTGGCTCTACAGAGACGGGAACATAAATCGGACGACGACGATAAGCGATCGCGATATTAGATGTAATAAAGAGTGAGGTAATGAGACCGAAGGCGATGAATAGTTCGATCTTGGTAAAGAGGGTCTTACTCCACACGCTAGTGAAGTTAACTGAGCGGAACCACAGGAGATCCGTATAAAAACCGGTGAGTGAGACCAAGATTGCGATGATCACTACCAAGGCGATGATTACATAGCCGAAAGGACCAGGTCCCCGACGCTCTCCAGGTGCCCGAGGCGGGCGCGGAGGTCTTGCGTTATTGAAGGAGTTATTGGGAAACTGGAAAGAACTCATGGAAATACTCTAGTGCTCGGAATTAGGGTCCCGGAGAGTCTGTTGGAAAAGATGGAACTTATTAACCGAGCGATTAGTCTCATTGTCGAACTTATCCTTGAATTTTGAGGTCCAGAGGACATATCCAATAGCGAGGCTGACCAAGACAACTGGGACAACCCACCAGATCAGCGCAGCAAAGGCGGTCGAAGAGGAGTGGCTAGTTGCAGCCTCCACAAACTTTGCGCTCCGGTTCATAGGCCCACTTTAACCCAAATCACCTCTTGAGTCTGATGAGGGCTATCGTTTCATTGTGAACGGGAGCACTATAGATTTTCCTAATTAACGGGAGTGCCAGTGGGAAATCGGGAAGTATTTTTGATTCGATTTTGTTCTTATCCTTACGAGTGCAGGAAGCGCTCAGAGATTAGCTCTCTGGTTAGAAAGTAGGCGACGTGAGCGGTTTTGGATTCTTCCCGAGCGACGGGTTCTTCAACGCTGGCACCACGGGCGGTGAAGGGGTCCCCATGCTCCAACCCGTAGTGATGAGAGATGCTGCTCGCGCATTTCTAGCAACTCACAGCGATCGTCCAGTTGGGCAGAACGACGCAGCCAAAGCTAAAGAGGCGATCGATATCGCCAACACCTGGATTGAAGCGCATACCCAATTTCCCGCCACCGTCTCCAACGCAGATGTGGCCTGGAGTCGCAAAGATTGGATTGATCAATCGGTTAATGGCTGGCAGAAATTAGTCGAACCCCTAGCCGAAGGGATGGTCGATGCCTTAGGCAAAGTTCTTAAAGAGATGGGTCCAGAGGTAGAGGCCGCTACGGGAGGAATTCCAGGAGCAGAGGCAGGATTCCTGCCGGTGATGCGAAGCTTCATGGGCCAATTGATTGCAACTCAACTTGGTCAATCAATCGGTACTCTTTCAATCAGCCTAACTGGCTCGCAAGATGCCGCAATCCCCCTCTTTGAAAAATCAGGGGCTCATTTGATCCCACAGAATATTGCAATCTGGGGCGAAGGTCTTGAAATTCCTGAACAAGAGATCGCAATTTATATGGCGTTGCGTGAAGTTGCAGCACAACGACTCTTTGCACATACACCGTGGTTAGCTGGTTATATTCGCGAACTTATTCAAAGTTTTGGAAGCGGCATCACTGTCGATATTGAATCAATTCAACGTCAAGCCGAGAGCGCGATGAGCTCTGGTGAATTAGATATTAATAACCCGGAGTCGATCACGCTCGCTATTAATCAAGGAATGTTCCAACCAGAACAGAGCCCGTCACAGAGTGCGGCGCTTGCAAAACTAGAGACCACCTTTGCACTGATTGAAGGATGGATCGATCACATCACTCAACTTGCAGCGACAGATCGACTTCCATCACTTGCCGCATTACAAGAGAGTTATCGTCGAGCGCGCATTGAGAGCGCTCCTACACAACAACTCTTTGCAATGTTGTTAGGACTTCACATCTCTCCACGTTTAACTCGCGAGTGTTCTCAATTTTGGAATGAGATTTATTCAATAAGTGGTGGCCTAGAGGGTGGTGTAGAGATTCGCGATCATCGCTGGGAGGACTCTGCTCTGCTTCCTACAGCTCAAGATCTTCATGATCCTGCTGCCTTTTTAGCAAGTACTACTGTGCCTGACGATCTCTCAGGTTTGATTTAATTTAGCTCTCAACTAATTCTGAGAACTCACTCAAAATAAAAAGCCAAATCCCCGGCCGCACGATTTGATGTCTGCCTTCCCCTTGCCTACATCAAACGGTTATCCGAGGACTTGGTGAGTGAAACTTATGCTAACTAGCCACGAATACCAAAAAGAAATGCCACAATTCTCGTAAATAACTGTTGATAAATCTGTGGAGAAACAGGGGATAACTCGTGGAATCGGTGGACAATTTTCAACAGGTCTCCCTCTTTGAAGATAGCCTCCCGGGAATGATCAGCGAGCCAGCTAAGAGCCAGAAGTTTCTCCGCAACAAACCGCTCCCCGATAATCTCCCAGAATTCCGGGTGATCAGAAGTTCCAGGCGAAAAAGGAGCATCAGCGCCTTGCGTCAAAATGGAATCATTGAGATTCATATTCCAGATCGCATGAGTCGCAAGGACGAATTCGCCATCATCCCCGAGATGATCGAGATCGTTCTCCGTCGTGAAGCCAAGAACAGATCGAGCGATGAGGCACTTGCGCAGATGGCGGCCGATCTCATCGAGAGATACCTACCTGATTTCCACGAGCGGCCCACCTCAATCAGTTGGCGCTCAATGCGCGAGCGCTGGGGCTCATGCACGACTAGTGATGGAACTATTCGAATCTCACTTCGGCTTAATACCGCGCCAGAGTATGTAATCGGCTGCGTACTCTTTCATGAGCTCATCCACCTGCGGGTGCCTGGCCATGGCAGCGACTTCTATGAGTATCTCGAGCGCTATCCCGAGAAGGATCGGGCTGAGGCCTTCCTCGAGGGATTTGAGGCTGGTTTAGCGGTAGCTCCGGAGTCGATCGCTCAAGCCTGAGGTGCCGCTGCAAAATTCGGACATTTCGCCCTTATCACCTTAACATTCGAGAACTTCACGCTTAAATGAGCGTCAAACCCCCCGCATGGCCTGCTACGCGGGTATCGTGCTCTCGTACGCACGCTCGCTATGGGAGGCTCCCGAAGCTTTGAGCGTGTGACGATAGGGGGTCAGCATGGCTGAAGAATATAAAGGCGAGGCCTACTGCGTTAAGTGTAAAGAGAAGCGGTCCTTCGAAGGTCATGTAAAGGTTTCAGAATCTGGTCGCCGTATGGCACAGGGAATCTGCCCAGTATGTGGCACAAAGGTAAACCGAATCTTGGGCAAGGCTTAATAAACCTGCTCCACATTTGTCCTTAGACAAGTGTTCATAAACAAGTAGGAAAGTAAAGAAAAAGCTCGGATCACCCCCACCATTCGCGTGGGGGTGATTTTTTATCCCCAGATTTCAAGGCGCGCCGCACCTTCGCACGATTTCGCGCCATTCTTCGCAGGTGAGTACACGCGAGAAGGGTCGCTACCTCAAACTCAAGAGTGGAGTGAGCCTGACTCCGCATAAAAATGAATATCTCGTTGGACTCCCCAATCGCGCGCTTCTTCTTACAGATCGTAGGCAGGTGCAGATTGCTCGCGCATGTGATGGGAGCAAGCGAGCACAAGAGATTGCCACTGGACTCTTCTGCGAACTCGATGAGGTGCAGGCTCTGGTGGCACTTTTGCGCAATGAGGGATTCCTTGAAGAGCTCGAAGAACCGGCGGCAAGTAACTCCCCCGATCTGAGCGTTGAACTCATAGATCAACGAAGCTCAATCGAAAAGTCACTCATTACTCATCGCCCCGGAAGATCTGATGGTGGAGAAGAGGAATTTGAGCTCAGGCACCAAGCGACGATTTTGATTTCGGGTGAAAATCGTTTGGCCCGAAATCTTTTGGTCGCGTTACAAGCCTCGGGATTCACACATACGCGACTCATTACTAGGGGCTTTCTTGCACCACGGATCGTGGCAAGCGATGTATGCGGAATTGTCGTGCGCAACGCTGATCTTGGGAAATTGCGTACCGACTTTACCTCTGAATTGATACGTAGCGCTCAGATATCGAAGAGTGAAATTGCTGCTAAGCCGCAGCCAGATTTAATAATTTCTACCATTCCCATCGAATGGGATTACGTACAACGCTGGATGAGCGAGGGTTCGGCTCATCTTCATATTAACCCTTTGATAGGCGCTGAGATTGAAGTGGGTCCATTGGTTATTCCAGGGAGGACTCCCTGCTTGCGATGCGTGACTCTCATTAAACGCGATAACGGCACTAGCGTTGATCGCGAGTTTCTGCGCTCTGAATTACCAAGCGCGGCTCTAGCCTTTATCTCTGGCCTCGTGGCTCTAAACGTCGGGGATTATTTCGCCACCGGAAAATCCCCGTTGCGTGCAGCTTCTTACTGGTATGACTTACTGAATCCGATGCGTTCGCCAGAAGTCCGTCATTGGAACTTTCACCCGCTCTGCGGTTGCCAATAACCCTCAACGTACTAACTGGCGAGCGCTTCATCTTCATCCTCCTCGCGTACTGGAATGGGGCTCAACCGTGGGCGTCCCACCATGCGCTTTGCCGCAACGATCTGACCTTCCACAAATAGCTCTCCACCCCATACTCCGCATGGCTCTTGCCTAGATAAAGCGCCGTCTAAACAGGCGGCCTTCATCGGACATGACCCGCAGAGTGATTTTGCAAGCGCCACTCGAGGTGGTGCTTCATCGAAGAAGAGTTCGGGATCT
>CAIMNT010000195.1 GCA_903842855.1 uncultured Actinomycetes bacterium | reverse complement strand
TGGGGATTAATCCAACGAATTAAGGAACGAGAAGTGTTGGTAAACGCAGTAAGTTAAAGACTAGATCTGGATAAACGCCTAGAACCAAAGTTGCAACGAAACAGATTGCAATTCCAACGCTCACCATAACTGAAGGCACCGCAACGGTCACAGTGTCATCTGTTGGCTCTTTAAAGAACATGATCAAAATAACGCGTAGATAGAAGAAAAGCGCTATCGCACTTGAGAGAACACCCACGACCACGATTGCAATATTTCCGCTGTCATATGCTGCGGTAAAGATGGAGAACTTCGCAATAAATCCTGAGGTAAGTGGAATTCCACCAAAGCTCAAGAGGAAGAGCGCGAAGGCTGTGGCGATGAAGGGAGATTTCTTTGCCAGACCAGCCCAACGATTGAGATCGTTAACTTCACCAGTGGAGTCGCGAACTAAGGTCACAATTCCAAAGGCGCCGATTGTCGCGAATCCGTAGGCTACTAAATAGAACAACATAGAGGTAAGACCGATTTGGCTAAGTGCAATAACGCCAGCTAGCAAGAAGCCTGCGTGGGTGATGGATGAGTAGGCCAAAGTTCGCTTCACATCGCGCTGCGAGATCGCGGCGATCGCTCCGCCGGCCATCGTCACAATTGCTATAGCAACAAAGACGGGGCGCCAATCACTTTGAATCGCGCCGAAGGCCACGATGAAGATACGGAACATGGCACCAAAAGCAGCCACCTTGGTACATGCCGCCATAAAACCTGTGACCGGCGTTGGTGCACCTTGATAAACATCTGGGGTCCACGAGTGGAACGGAACTGCTCCAACTTTAAAGAACAGACCAACCGATACAAAGATCACTCCGAGGTACAAGAAGATGTGATTCGAGCCAGGGGTCGACACTGCTGTTCTAATCGTTCCAAGAGAGAGGCTGCCTGAGAAGCCATACAGGAAGGCTCCACCAAAGAGGAAAAAAGCGGAGGAATAAGCACCGAGCAAGAAATATTTAAGAGCCGCTTCCTGCGAAAGTAAACGTCGGCGGCGGGCTAAACCAGTGATGATGTAAAGCGGAATTGAAAGCACTTCAAGTGCAACAAAGAGAGTGATGAGGTCGTGAGCGACCGGGAATAACAACATTCCAGAGATTGCAAAGAGGACGAGAGGGTAGATCTCCGTCATCTGCACTCCAGCGAGAACCGCCTCTTTCTCTTCTGCGGAGCCTGGAAGCGCCGAGGCTTGCGGAGCGAAGTGATCGTTCTGTGTAAAGAAGAGAAGAGCCACAAATGCCAGAACCAGAATTGTTCCCTGCAGGAATGTGCCAGCTGCATCTGTAGAAACCGAATCGATAGCGGCCGTTTGAGATACCGCAGCCCGAATAGAAATTACCCAACCGAAGGCAGTCGCTACAGTAATAAGCGCAATAATGATCTGCAGACGAGCCCGATAAGCCCGAGCAACAAAGCCCTCAACAAGAACGCCGAGTAGAGCACCTCCCAACACAATAAGTATCGGTGCAAGTAAATTGTAATTAAGCGCTGGAGTACTAAGCATTATCTACCTGCCAATGGAGTTGGGTCACTGACGTGAACTTGTGTCAAAACTTGGCTCGTCATTGGATTAATGATGTGTATCGCCGGCTTTGGATAGAAACCAAGAACGACAAGCGCAGCGATTACCGGTGCGATCGCCACCTTCTCGCGCAAATTTAAATCTGGAGTATCTTCATTACCCGCTTGAAGTGGGCCATGGAGTGAGCGTTGCACCAAGATCAAAATGTAGAGAGCAGCGAGAACGATACCGAGTGTTCCAATTACAGCTGCTGCGGGATAGCGAGTAAATGTTCCGAGTAGAACCAGGAACTCACTCACAAAGCTTGATAACCCAGGAAGGGCTAGTGCAGAAAGACCAGCGATAAAGAAGGTCCATGCCATCACTGGAGTAATTCTCTGCAACCCGCCAAAATCTGCGACTTGAGTCGATTTGCGACGTTCAATCATCCAACCGCCAACTAAGAAGAGCGCGGCTGTTGAGAAACCATGGTTAACCATGTACAAACTTGCACCGGTGATGCCTTGGCTGGTGAGCGCAAAGATTCCAAGGACAATAAATCCGAAGTGTGAGATTGAGGTAAAGGCGATCAGCGAATTGAGGTCCTTCTGACCGATGGCTAGGAAGGCTCCGTAGATAATGGAGATAAGCGCGAGCACGATGATGTACGGCGCAAATGTCTTTGTCGCTGCTGGAAAGAGGGTCAGGCAGAAGCGGATCATCCCGTAGGTGCCGACCTTATCCAGGACGCCAAGAACCAAAATAGAAGTTCCAGGTGTTGCCGAACGAGCCGCGCCAGGAAGCCAGGTATGGAATGGGAAGAGCGGCGCCTTGATGGCAAAGGCGATGAAGAAGCCTAGGAATAGCCAATTTTGGGTGTTATGGCTGATTTTGAGGTGTGAAAGTTGTGTGACGTCGAATGAGGCGTGGCCCTGCCGAAGCGAAACTACGAAAATACCAATCACTGCGGCGAGCATCAAAAGTCCACCGAAGAGGCTGTAGAGCAAGAATTTTAAAGCAGCTGCGCCACGATCTCCTCGACCATAACCGCCGATTAAGAAGTAGACCGGGATCAACATCGCTTCGAAGATAACGTAGAACAAGAAGACATCGGTAGCAGCGAAGACCGCCACCATGAATGTTTCAAGAATCAAGATCAAGATATAAAAAGTCTTGACGCTCCAGCGTCCGTTCTCAGCCTCGTTCCATCCTCCAACGACCACGATGGGAACCAGTACGGTGGTGAGCAGAATGAGTACAAGAGCTAATCCATCGATGCCGACGGCGTAATTGATATTAAATACCTTAAACCACGAATGGGAGATAACGAGTTGAAAACCTTGAACTCCAAATTTGTATTTAGTGAGCATCAGCAGTGAGCTAATAAGGGTAACTACTGAAGATCCAAGGGCAATTAATTTAATGTTCTTAGTATTTTCCCGAGGCGCTAGGACAAGCGCCAAGACGCCAACGAGCGGCAAGACAATGGTGAGCGTTAGTAAGTTCATTGAGTGACCACCCAGAGAATAAGGGCACCTATGAAGACGCCTACAAACATTGTGAGCGCATACGTTCTCACATATCCATTTTGAATCTTGCGCAATACATCAGAGACCTCCCCGATGACCCAGCCGACAAGCCGGACGGCGCCGTCAATAACTCTGTTATCAGTGAGGACCAAACCTTCTGTAAGTGTAGTTCCTGGCTTAACGAGGACTGCATTATTAAAGTCATCCTGATAAAGATCCTTGCGCGCAATCTTGGTAAAGATAGAAACATTCTCGGGAGCGACTTCTGGGACGGTGCGATATTTAGTAATTGCAAAACCTGCACCAAGTACAACAACTAAAAGCGCTAAAAGCGAGACCACAAGCGGCTTCATCAATTCTTTTCCGCCTACCGCATGCGAGGCGTTAACTACTGGTTGCAACCAATTTACTAACGAACTTCCTGCGCTGAGCAAGAATCCAGATGCGACCGATCCGATTGCCAGAACGACCATTGGACCCCACATCAATACCGAACTCTCATGTGGGTGTGCACCATCTTTCCAGCGGCGAGCGCCAGCGAAGGTGAGCACAACAACTCGAGTCATGTAGAAAGCGGTTATGGCCGCGCCTAGTAGCGCAGCTCCGCCCAAGATAATTCCCTTGCCCCCACCCTGATTAAAGGCTGTCTCAATAATCTTGTCTTTGGAGTAAAAGCCTGCGAATGGCGGTACTCCCAAAATTGCTAAGTAACCCAGACCAAAAGTGACAGCGGTGATTGGCATGAATTTCGCCAGACCACCGTACTTACGCATATTTACCTCATCGTCCATGCCGTGCATGACCGAACCGGCGCCGAGGAACATTCCTGCCTTAAAGAATCCGTGGGTGAGCAGGTGCATGATTGCAAAGGCATAACCAACAGGTCCCAGGCCAGTTGCCAAGATCATGTAACCGATCTGTGACATGGTGGATGCTGCGAGCGCCTTTTTAATGTCATCTTTGGCGGTACCAACAATTGCTCCAAAGAGAAGTGTGATGACACCAACGGTTACAACCAAGATGCGAGCGGTCGAGGAAGCATCAAAAATAAAGTTGGAACGGGTAATCAGGTAGACACCTGCCGTTACCATCGTCGCGGCATGGATCAACGCAGAGACAGGGGTTGGACCAGCCATGGCATCGCCCAGCCATGATTGCAATGGGAATTGCGCTGACTTACCGGCGGCGGCGAGGAGCAGCATTGCACC
>CAIMNT010000194.1 GCA_903842855.1 uncultured Actinomycetes bacterium | reverse complement strand
GCCATCAATTCCATCAAGGCCCTAGCCGAAGATCTGAATAGCTATCTAGCTGGAACAGGATTTAAGCCAAAGATCTAAATATTGGAAGTAGAGGGGGTTTTTAGATAGCCCTCTCCATTATTCAAATAATGTCATATGCCACTGACATACCTAATAGATCCGAAAAAGCTTCGGAAGTGCCTATTTGCATCCCTTTATGTCCCATTTCTTTGAAATCGGACCTAAATCTACTAAAATAGGATGTAAGTCAGGATCATAGAAGTTCTTATAGTGCCTATATGAGAGATGTAATACGAGTCCCTCACAACGCACTCCGAGAAGTACGGATTTCACGCTCAGAAACTATGAGCATTGAACTCCCATTAATCAGAGTTAAACCCCCGGTGAGTAACGAGGGAGCAACGCTAAAACACTGCTGATCATCAAATAAAGAAATCTCGCCTCGCGGGGAATATATCCCGAGGTTTATTCTTTATAAAGATCATGTAGCACTGCGTAAGAGGTATCGATCGCACAGCTATCGACACCTACTACGAAAGGCAAGAACATGACAGCAAGATCAGCGAGCGCCTCAAAAGAGAAGCGCGCAAATGGCGAAGGATCTGTTTATACAAGGATCCTAAAATCGGGCAAGAAGCGTTATATCGCAGCTGCCAAGGACATTAACGGCAAACTGTGTCGTAAGAGCTTCCAGAAGGCTTCTGAGGCGCACGACCACCTATACAAGATGAAGCAGGATCGATTGGTTGGCAGAAATACTTTTGCGGTCAACCCAAAGATGACTGTCACGGAGTTTCTTGAAGCATGGCTTTCAAACCGAGCTAATCTCAAGCCAGAAACTCGTCGCAACTATCAAGGTGCAATTACAAATCGAATAACTCCAGAGATTGGGAAATTAAGAGTAGCGACTATCACGGCTGCCACTATTGAGAACCTGTATCAGAAACTCGATGCAAAGAATTACAAGGCAGGAACTTTGAATGTTACGCACGCAGTTCTTTCTTCAGCTTTTGCTGATGGATTCCGCCTGAACCTTCTCACCCACAATCCAATGGAAAAGGTGAAGAAGGTAACGAAGCGAACAACGCCTACAAAGCACATCCCTCAATCAGACGCAGAGCGGATCTATGCCTACGCCACAAAGGATCCATTCACCCATGCTCGAATTGAGCTTGGAATTTATATGGGTCTTCGTCCAGGTGAAATCTTTGGGTTGAAATGGGAGGACATTAGCTATCCTTCAAAGACAATCACCATCGAGCGACAAGTGCAAAGAGTTAAAGGTTCCGGATTGGTATTTCAAAGCGTTAAGACTGGGGATGTTAGAACAATTCCCTTGTCTGATGCACAAATCGTTATTTTGCAACGCCACCAAGTAAATCAGATGGCGCTCGCCCCTTCTCTTCGATCAGCCGAGAATCTCATATTCCCGAATTCTTGTGGAAACAAGATGGATCCAAAGCGCGATCACAAGTCATGGAAAGAACTTCTAAAAGCTGCTGGGGTAAAGAGTGACTACACCAGGTACCAAATGCGAAAAACTGCATTTACAAACCTTGCAGTAAGCGGAGTGGATCTTAGAACAATCATGGAGATCTCAGGCCATAAGCAGGTGAGCACTCTCATTAATAGCTATGTCCATCCGACATCTGAATCGATGCGAGCTGCAATGGATATTCAAGATCAGAGAAGAGCGCAAACACCTTCAATCGAGGCAGCAGAGCGAATGCGCATTCTTAGAGAGGCAGCAGAAAAACATGGTGTACGAGTGCTGGAAGGAATATCACTAGAGCAGCTACAAGCAGGGGGGCACTTCAATGCTTGATCTCAAGAACTATTCAATGAGTTTCGCATCGAT
>CAIMNT010000193.1 GCA_903842855.1 uncultured Actinomycetes bacterium | reverse complement strand
CGTGCAGACCTGGGTAGGTCAGCGCCACCTCAATTCGACTACGCGCAGCCGGATCTTTTTTAAGTGCCGTGGCGAGATCTTCTGCGATAAATGACATTTACTTTTGTTTTGTATTAAATAGTTGGAGCTACTGGCTCGTCAATGAACTCCTTGTAGAGAGGAGTCGAAAGATAGCGCTCACCAAATGATGCAAGGACAACGACGATGATCTTGCCGGCAAACTCCGGACGATCTGCAATCTGCGATACGCCCCAAAGCGCTGCGCCAGATGAGATACCTGCGAGAATTCCCTCTTCTTGCCCGGCGCGCTTGGCGTATGTAAATGCCTCTTGGTTGGGAGCAGATAAGACCTCGTCATAGATCGTTGTATCGAGAACTGGTGGAACGAAGTTTGGTCCAATGCCTTGAATTGGGTGTCCGGCAGGAGATCCACCAGTCAAGATTGGAGATGCAGCTGGCTGCACCGCAAATATTTTGATATTCGGATTCTTCTCCTTGAGAGCTTGGCCAACACCTGTGATTGTTCCGCCGGTACCGATTCCCATGACAACCGCAGCAACCTGGCCGTCAGTGTCATTCCAAATTTCAGCAGCGGTTGTAGCACGGTGAATCGCAGGGCCAGCAGCGTTCTCAAATTGGCGAACAAGTACGCCGCCTTCTTCTGCGCCAATGCGCTCAGCCTCTTCAACTGCGCCACGCATTCCAACTGCGGCAGGAGTCAAGATGAGTTTTGCACCGAGAGCGCGCAGGAGTGCACGACGCTCTTTTGACATTGAGTCAGGCATCGTCAAGATAACTTTGTATCCGCGCGCTGCACCGACAGAGGCAAGTGCAATACCGGTGTTGCCAGATGTTGCCTCGACGATCGTTCCGCCAGGCTTGAGCGCTCCGCTCTTCTCGGCGTCATCGACCATCGCAACTGCGAGACGATCCTTGACAGATGCAGTTGGGTTGTAGAACTCAAGCTTTGCCGCGACAATCGCGGTTGAATTAGGAAATAGGCGTTGAATCTTGACTAACGGGGTATTGCCGAATACCTCAGAGATATTGTTGTAAATCTTCACTGTTTCTCCTTAGACAACTTTTCTGGGCTTTTGATTATTGGGGGCAAAAAAAGGGGTATAGCCAGGTGCAGATTAAAGAGAGGCAGATGTCTTGATGCGCATGAAATCGATGACTCTGCGCTTAATAAATGTCGTATTGAGGGCGAATGAAGCAGGTGCAGACATAGTGAGAAGGTAGCAGAAGCCAGTCAAAGTTTCAGTGCCACGTAAGGCAATTGCAAGTCGTTTGCATAACTGCAGATTGTTGTAACATGCATTAACAGATTACCTAAGGAGTTCCAATGCAGATCCGCAAATTACGCGACTTATCCGTCTCCGCTCTCGGTCTAGGTTGTATGGGAATGTCCGAATTTTATGGACCCACAAATGATGAGGAGTCGATCGCTACGATTCACCGCTTCTTAGATCTCGGTGGAAATTTTATAGATACCGCAGATATGTATGGCCCTTTCAAAAATGAGGTGCTCGTTGGAAAGGCGATAGCGGGTCGCCGCGAGAAGGTGGTTCTAGCCACCAAGTTCGGAAATGAACGCGGAGCAGATGGCTCATTTAAGGGAGTCAACGGTCGCCCAGAATATGTGCGAGCCGCATGTGACTCTTCTCTGCAACGCCTTGGAGTTGAGTACATTGATTTGTATTACCAACATCGCGTGGATCGCAACGTACCCGTCGAAGAGACATGGGGTGCCCTCAAAGAATTAGTCGAAGCCGGCAAGGTGCGTCATTTAGGAATTTCGGAGGCCTCGGCAACCACAATTGAAAGGGCGAATGCCATCCACCCCATCACCGCCGTTCAATCTGAGTGGTCACTCTGGACCCGTGAAATCGAAGTCAACGGAGTCCTCGCAAAAGTGCGCGAATTAGGAATTGGTTTCGTGCCGTACTCCCCCTTGGGTCGTGGCTTCCTAACGGGAACTGTGACATCACTCGATACCTTGGCCGCAGATGATCGCCGTCGAACATACCCGCGATTCAAAGAGGAGAACTTCGCGCGCAACTATGCGATCGTCGATGCCGTTAAAACTCTTGCCGATCGCCTAAACGCAACTCCGGCACAGCTCGCTCTCGCTTGGGTACTGGCTCAGGGCGAGGATATTGTCCCAATTCCAGGAACTCGCAAGATCTCACGCCTTGAAGAGAACTTGGCTGCCCTTGAGATCACGCTTACGGAACGCGAGATTCGCGAACTCGATGAAGTTGCTCCCATTGGAGTTGCGCACGGTGAGCGCTACCCCGATATGTCGACTGTAAACGTATAAGTAATACTTATTACTTGCTCTCGATCTCGCCGATCAACTTAAATTCGCTCGCACCAAGTTGGCCTTGCTTTGTATACAGCTCCAACTTTTCGCGGGTGTCAGCAATATCAAGATTGCGCATAGTGAGTTGACCGATTCGATCGGTTGGACCGAAGGCGGAGTTTTCATTGCGTTCCATTGAAAGTTTCTCTGGGTGATAACTCAGGTGTGGACCAGTTGTATTGATGATCGAGAAATCATCACCGCGACGTAGACGGATCGTGACGGTTCCTGTTACTGCAGAGGCGACCCAACGAGTGAGCGATTCACGCAACATTAATGATTGTGGATCGAACCAACGACCCTCGTAGAGCAGGCGACCAAGGCGACGACCTTCGGCATGATAGTTCGCAATGGTGTCTTCGTTGTGAATTGCAGAGATTAAGCGTTCGTAAGCGATGAAGAGAAGCGCCATTCCGGGGGCTTCATAAATACCACGTGACTTAGCCTCAATGATTCTATTTTCAATCTGGTCGGCCATACCTAGTCCATGACGACCGCCGATTGCATTGGCCTCTTTCATAAGTCCAACTGAGTCGGCAAAGTTCTTACCGTTGATCGTCACAGGACGGCCTTGCGAAAATTCAATGGTGACATCTTCTGAGTCGATCTGCACGGCAGAGTCCCAGAACTTAACGCCCATAATCGGATCAACTATTTCAATCGATGCATCGAGCTCTTCCAAATTCTTTGCCTCGTGAGTCGCGCCCAATATATTGGCATCAGTGGAGTAAGCCTTCTCGGTGCTATCGCGGTAAGGCAAGTTGTGAGCGACTAACCACTCCGACATCTCTTTACGTCCGCCAAGCTCCGTAACAAAATCGGCATCAAGCCAGGGCTTATAAATACGAAGCGCTGGATTTGCGAGTAGTCCGTAACGATAGAAACGTTCGATGTCATTGCCTTTATATGTGGAGCCATCGCCCCAGATCGAGCAATCATCTTGCAACATGGCGCGCACCAACAAGGTGCCGGTTACCGCTCGACCGAGCGGAGTGGTGTTGAAATATTGTTTGCCGCCAGAGCGAATATGGAATGCCCCGCATGCGATCGCCGCTAAACCTTCTTCGACTAATGCTAATTTGCAGTCAATCAGACGAGCGTTCTCGGCACCGTAAGCCAGTGCCCGACCAGGAATTGAATCGATATCGCTCTCGTCATATTGGCCTAGGTCGGCGGTGTAGGTGAAAGGTACTGCGCCTTTTTCGCGCATCCAGGCCACGGCGACAGAGGTATCCAAACCGCCAGAGAAGGCGATTCCGACTTTTTCTCCGACCGGCAAGGAGGCTAGGACTTTGGACATGGGGTGAGCCTACCCGCCCCATTATTCTCAGCCAAAAATAAGGAAAATTTCCTTGTCTTCGATAGTTCTTGCCTTAGCCTTTGATCCATGGCCCCTACCTTTAAAAAATCTGCAATTACACTCGCCGCTCTAGCGTTGGTAAGCATCAGTGTCTTGCCGGCAAACGCGGCGACTAAAGCAACTACAAAACCGACTCCTAAACCCGCAGTGACGGGCGCACCACGAGCAGGGGGATTTGGAGGCGGACAGAATTCAGCGGCCTTTGCTAAATACACCGCATGTTTAGCGAAAGCAGGAATCAAGTTCTCTGGATTTGGTGGTGGTCGTGGCTTTGGAGCTCCTGGTACTAGACCGACAGGCGCGCCTCAAAATGGAACAGGTACCACTCCACGTCCTCGTCCAACCTTCTCAATGTCTCCAACGCAAGCTAAAGCATTTGCTGCCTGCGCTGCTTTGCGTCCATCTTTCGGTGGATTTAATCGCGGTGCTGGAGCAAATGGTGGAACTGGTCAGGGAACAAATCCAGGGAGTACTGGAGGCGCCGTTCCAAAGACCGGTACCAGCGCCGCTTATCTCGCCTGCCTCAATGCACATGGACTTCCTGTCACAAGCGCCGCTCAAATCGCTGGCCTCGATAAGCAAAATTCAAAGATATTGGCGGCTCTCAAGGCTTGCGTAGGCAAATAGTTAATCGAGCAGTTAATTAAAGTGGAGTTGATCAACACGGGTGATCCACTGCGCATAATCCGATAATTTCCGCGCCGCGAGTTTGATTGATAATTCATTGCGGCGCGGAAGATCCAAACGATCAATTACTCCTTTCGCCTTCTCTTCATCAGTCCGCAATAAAATCCAAAATCCGCAATCGGAGATTCGCGCGAAAAAGTCACCTCCACGTAATCCTTTCTCCAAGTGAAATGCCAGCGCAATCAAACTCTCTTGAAATTCACCACATGATAAGAAGTTATCTGGCTGGACGGTAATGCTAACCAAGGTGAGCTCTCGACCTTCTCGTCCCGCGGTGGCAACTTCGCGTTTGAGGTTTTCATGAAAGAGCGCCGGTGCCATGCTTGAGGTCAACGAATCGGTAACTCCATCGCTCTGGAATTCAAGCTCTCGTAGGTCAAAACCAGCCATTTCGTAAGGTTACTTGGATACGCTTCTGAAATGGCTATCAGCGACGCCCTATTTGAACGAAGCCGCAAGGCGGCGATTTCATTGTTGCGCTTTGAATCTATCATCATGATTGGGCTCATTATTTATTTAGCGTTACTCGACGCCTTTCGCACCAAACCCCTCAGCGCTCCCCTCGCCTTAGCAGGAGATTTCATCGGCCTGGCCCTTGGTGCGATCGGACTCTTCGCCTGCTCTATGAGTTATAAGGCGGGTAAATCTTGGGGCCGGGCACCCGCAGTTCTTGCTAACTTAATCGCTCTTGGTGTTGCTTACTTCATGTTGTCGGGAAAGTTTTATATCGGTGCATATCCCCTTGGCGCACTTGCATTTGTGACTACCGCTGTCTGTGTCGTGGGATACCGCGAGTAATTACCCCTCAGCAATCCGCGAGCGCCATGACCCCATGAGCCAGCATCAAGATCTCGGGGGCACCGAAGGTGGCGAGGATTTCAGAAAATACCGCGCGAGTTGCCGCCTGATCCTCTAAATCTACCGCCCGAAATTTGGCCCCCAGTTGGGCCGCGGCGGCGGCCAATCGCTCTGGATCCTTAGCCACCAGAATCACTTCATGTCCAGCAGCCACCATCTCCTTGGCGCACTGCAGTCCGAGGCCGCGGCTACCACCCGTAATTAAGGCAATTCCCATAAATGTGAGCCTAGAGCCATACCTCACACCTAGCCAGTCGATGCGCTCCTGGCCCAGGCGATTAAGATTAGTTCGTACCTGATCTTCATTCGGAAGTTAACCCGCAGCGGTTGCTAATCCGAACTGATTAAACTGATTAAGAAGCGGAGTGAGCGCCAGTGTCGGCATCTAATACCCCAGCAAATCATTTTGGTGGTTCATTCGGACCCAATGAATGGCTCGTCGATGAGATGTATGAGCGCTACCAACAAGATCCATCATCGGTCGATAAGGCATGGTGGGATTTCTTCGCTGACTACACACCGCCAACGCAGACCCCCGCATCGAGCGCAACTGCACCAGGAGCTGGTACGCCTCCTATTCCAAAGTCTTCCAACCTTACAACACCACCAGTCGTTCCAACAGCAACACAAGTGGTTGCTGCAGCGCCTGTAGTTGCCGCACCTGTTGCCCCTAAACCGACTCCGGTCGTGCAAGCACCTCAAGCATCAACATCGGCAACACCAGCTGATCCGATCGTCAAGCCGATTCCGACTCTTGTTACTCCAAGCGCTTCCACTCTAGAACCGATTCGCGGAGTTGCCGCCAGAGTCGTGCAGAGCATGGAGGCATCTCTCGCAGTTCCAACTGCAACGAGCGTGCGCGCAATTCCCGCCAAGTTAATGATCGATAACCGCACCGTTATCAACAATCACTTAGCGCGTGGTCGCGGCGGAAAAGTTTCCTTTACCCACCTCATTGGCTACGCCATGATAAAAGCTCTGCGCGCCATGCCTGAGATGAATACATTCTTTGCAGAACAAGATGGTAAGCCAGTTCTCGGTCGACCAGAACATATCAATCTAGGAATCGCTATCGATTTAGCTAAGCCTGATGGAACACGTCAACTACTAGTTCCTTCTATTAAGGGTTGCGAAGCGCTCGACTTCGGTCAGTTCTGGGCCTCGTATGAAGAGACGGTACGCAAGGCGCGCGGCGGAACACTCACCGTTGAAGATTATGCAGGTACAACAGTTTCGCTCACCAACCCAGGAACGCTCGGAACGGTTCACTCAGTTCCTCGCTTGGTCCAAGGTCAAGGCTTGATCCTTGGGGTTGGAGCGATGGATTACCCAGCGGAATTCCAAGGTGCTAGCGAGGAGACCCTTACTAATCTAGCAATTTCAAAGGTCATCACCCTGACAAGTACATACGATCACCGCGTTATTCAAGGCGCGCAATCGGGCGACTTCTTGCGCAGAATCCACGAAATCATGCTGGGCGCGGAGAACTTTTATGACGAGATCTTTGCGGCGTTGCGTATCCCGTACGAGCCAATTCGTTGGGCCGTTGATTTCCAATTCTCTAAAGATGATCAGATCAGCAAGACCGCTCGGGTTCAGCAATTAATTGAGTCATATCGCACCTTTGGCCACTTGATGGCTGACACCGATCCCCTTCGCTATCGCCAACGTAGTCATCCTGATCTTGATGTTGTTACTCATGGACTTTCGCTTTGGGATCTTGATCGCGAATTTGCGACGGGAGGGTTTGGCGGCAAATCATTTATGAAGTTGCGCCGCGTCCTTGGAATTTTGCGTGACTCGTACTGCCGCAGCGTTGGCGTTGAATACATGTACATGGAAAACCCCGTTGAACGTAAGTGGATGCAAGAGCATGTTGAAGTTGGCGCTCCACGCACTCCACGTGAAGAGCAATTGCGCATCTTGCGCAAACTCAACTCTGCCGAAGCTTTCGAATCTTTCTTGCAGACAAAGTACGTTGGACAGAAGCGCTTCTCGCTTGAAGGAGGAGAATCACTTATTCCGCTGCTCGATGCGATATTAGATAGCTCTGCAAAACGCGGGCTCGAAGAGGTTTGTATCGGGATGCCGCACCGCGGTCGCCTCAATGTTTTGGCCAATATCGGTGGCAAATCTTATGGCCAGATCTTCCAAGAGTTCGAAGGTCACTACGCGGAAAATTCTGTGCAAGGTACCGGCGATGTTAAGTATCACTTGGGAACCGCTGGGGTATTTAAAGCAGATTCCGGTGAGACCACCAAGATTTATCTCGCAGCTAACCCATCGCATCTAGAAGCGGTGAACCCAGTACTTGAGGGCATTGTGCGCGCAAAGCAAGATATCAATGGCGTACCCGAGTCCTACACGGTACTTCCAATCTTGGTTCATGGAGATGCCGCCTTTGCGGGACAAGGAGTTGTCTCGGAAACTCTCAACTTGTCTCAACTCAAGGGATATCGCACCGGTGGAACGATTCATATCGTTGTAAATAACCAAGTTGGATTTACAACTTCACCTCACGCAGCGCGTTCATCTACCTACTCCACTGATATCGCCAAGATGATTCAGGCCCCGGTATTCCATGTAAACGGTGATGATCCCGAGTCAGTTGTTCGTGTGGCACGTCTGGCCTTCGAGTATCGCCAAGAGTTCCACAAAGATGTTGTCATCGATATGGTCTGCTACCGTCGCCGTGGACACAACGAGGGCGATGAGCCGAGCTTCACTCAGCCAATGATGTACAAACTCATTGATGCCAAGCGCAGTACTCGTAAGTTGTATACCGAAGCTCTCATCGGCCGCGGTGATATTACGGTCGAAGAAGCTGAAGAAGTGCTCCGCGATTACCAAGCTCAACTCGATGCTGTGTATGCCGCGGTCCACAATGTTGAACCAGCGCCTTCTGCAAATCACGCACCAGCGGTAACTCCCCCAGAACAGGTAAATACCGGAGTCGCTGAGAGCACTCTGCGCCAAATCGCAGCCACTCAGATTGAAACCCCAGAAGGTTTCGTCGT